>JBJOPA010000279.1:0-10698 GCA_046051005.1 Bacteroidota bacterium | reverse complement strand
CGTGGCAAATAAAACTCGCCTCGTGGCAAATAAAACTCGCCTCGTGGCAAATAAAACTCGCCTCGTGGCAAATAAAACTCGCCTCGTGGCAAATAAAACTCGCCTCAACATCAGTAAAATTTTTAATCGTGTTCAAAATATAAAAATAGAATGTTTGATATAATACGCAATGGGTAGAATAAAAGCATTTTTAGTTGTTTAAAAGATACCCCCCAGTATATTTGCCCGCTTTGGGGGTTTTATATTGGGGAAAGAGCGGTTTCATGGTGCAGGAATAACGATTTCTCGAACATCAGAGCCATCAAGGTTCATAATACAAACCCTAAAACTATGCCTTACGAGACATTTCCGAAGTGGATAATATACTCGTTCTAATTTACAAAGTGCTTTACCCGTCTTTGGTGTATGATCGTGAATGTTTATACGTGGATAATATTTTAATACCGTTGGCAATTCTTCTTCTTCATACGTTTTCCAGTCAAAGTATTTGATAAAATAAGAAGAAGTATAGAATCGGCTGCCCTGTAAAGTATTAGAAATATCACTGTAAATATTTGCATTTTTGAAAGGTAAGGTTTTATGTTTATGGGTTGAGATTCGATATAACGAAAGATTCATGCTATCCTTCATATATGGACGTTTTATTAACAACAATTCATCATTAGTCGTAAAATGATAGTTTATCAACTCGTCTCTGTTGTTATAAAGAGTATCTAAAAGTTTCCCTTTTTTATCCCTTACGCACAACATTTGGTTGGAATTGTCATAATAAACTATTTTTTGTCCGTTTGGACTCCACCTAACAATATAATTATATGAACCAATAGGAGCGATTTGGGTCAACTGGTTTCCAGCGTTATCCATCGTGCAGATTCCCTTTTGGGAAATAACAACTAACTCGTTGTTTATATTTATATCTGCACCCCAATGTTTTTCATGTAGAAGATTTAAACTACCTGTTTTAAAGTTAAACGACCATAAACCCTCAACTCCTGTTTTTTTAACCCGAGCAGACAAATATACTTCATAAGGATTGGTTTTATTAAAAAAGCCGTGATAAATATAAAAATCTGGATAATTGGTATCTACATCATCTTGTACAAGCTCTCCGAAACCACAATAAGGGCGCGTTCCTGTGGTTGTGTCCAACACATAAGGAATGGAATATTTGGCATAATAGTCAATGGGTGGAACGAGGGAGATTGGGTGCTTGCAAGCACCCAATCCAATCAATAATCCAATAAAGAAGCATATTTTTTTCATCAAAAAAGCTATTTTTAGTTATTGAAAAGATACCCCCCAGTATATTTGCTTATTTTGGGGTTCTTTTGTGAGGCTTTTTAACGTTCTCTTCAAAGTTTTAATAAGCGAATATACAACAATCTGAATATCAAATCCAAGTGTTTTACATTATTTTTTTAATACAATAATAAAAACACTAAAAAAAAGGGTGTTTATGTCTTTCTTTTGAGCGTATTGAGGGGAAAATTACTGGGGGGGTATCCATTTTTCAATTCGGAACACAATTTTTTAACTGTTGAAGCGTTTTAAAATGGTGTAAAAGTATTTATAAAAAATAGTTTGAGAAATGAAATTAACCTTGCGATGGATTCCCCTGTTTGTCTTTTTGATGATGTGCCAACACATAGCCTTTGCACAAAAAAAAGCCAAGCCACTTTCCGAAAAAACCCTGCAACAACTCGCCATTTTAGAAGACTCTATGGCAGCAGTCGCCAATATTGTTGTCAACGACACCATTCCAGAACACCGAATGGCTGCCAATGACATATTATTGCCACTCGTAAAACGATTTCTGGAAACCAACGGTTCATACGCTTATCTGTTGGAAAACGTGCCGACCATCTCCGTAAAATACGCCGACGATGGCGCGTTCAGAATGTTAACTTGGGAAGTACGCGAAGATTATAAAACGCATCAATACTATGGTTTTTTGCAATACAATTCAAGCAAACCAAAATACGTAACGCTCGATAATCAATTTCAAATCGGCAGCGACACCGAACAAGCCATTTTGACCGAAGCCCAATGGCTCGGCGGCGTGGTCTATAACATCAAATCGTTTGAAACCAAATCAGAAAAAAGAAAATACCTCGTCTTCGCCTACAACTCAGGCGACGGCGTTGAAAAAACCAAGATTTGCGACGTATTGACCCCGCGTGGCAAAAACCTCCAATTCGGTTCGCCCGTTTTCGTGGGGCATATGGGTAAAAAAGCATTTCATCAAAACCGATTGATATTGTCGCATTCCGTTTGGACCACCATCAGACTCAACTACGACGAAGAAATGAAACTCATCGTGCATGACCACTTGGAAAAACGCGCTTCGCAAAACCCAGAAGATGGCTTGGTGGGCATTCCCGACGGAACCTATCACGGCTTTGTTTACAAAGATGGCAAATGGGAATGGATTGAAAAACTGCCCAATCAAATCCTCGATGCACCGCCAACAGACCCAAATGCCAGCAGAACCCGACGTTCAAAAATCGTTGACCGCGAAAACGTCAAAGCATTCGATTGGCCCGAAGAAGTGAAAGCCGCAGACAAAAAGAAAAAAGAATAACCCAAGAAACGCGGCGTAGTTTTCTGAAAAATTTACTAATTTTGCGTTTTTAATAATCTTTTAAACGTAATATTTTTCAATGAAAATCTTCTGTATCGGGCGCAATTATCTCGAACACGCACGCGAACTCAACAACGATGTTCCGACCAAACCAATGGTTTTTATGAAACCCGCCACCGCATTGTTGTTGGACGGAAAACCTTTTTATCTACCCGAGTTTACAAAAAATCTTCATTATGAGTTGGAAGTCGTGTTGCGCATTGCGAAAAATGGCAAACACATTCAACCTAAATTTGCAAAGCAATATATTGATAAAATTGCGTTGGGAATTGATTTTACGGCACGCGACCTGCAAGATGAACTCAAATCAAAAGGGCATCCTTGGGAAATTGCAAAGGCATTTGACCACTCCGCCGTACTGGGGGGGTGGAAAAATATAGAAAATCTAGACACCAAAAACCTACAATTTCGGTTGGAACAAAACGGGGCAACCGTCCAAAATGGCAACACCGCCGACCTTATTTTTGACTTTGAAACCTTGATTTGTTACATCTCCCAATTTTTCACGTTGCAACAAGGCGATTTGATTTATACGGGTACGCCCGCAGGCGTAGGGAAAGTGCAAATTGGCGACCGACTCGAAGGCTTTTTATTCGACGAAAAGTTATTGACTTGCGACGTTAAATAAAAAATCAAAATATGATTCCCGAAAATGCCATTCCATTTGACACCTTTTTTGAAGGGTCAGACAACAAATTATGGGGCAGTCACATTAGGATTCCCATAGAAATTGCGGAACTTTTTCGCCCTACCGACGACGCAAAATCGGGGCGGCGCGTCGTGTGCAGCATCAATGATTGTCCGTCTTTTCAATGTGGCATTTTGCCGTTTGGCGAGGGGCGTTGGGTCGTTATGGTCAATCGGGCTTTGCAAAAAAAACTTAAATTGGAATATGGCGACAGCGTCAAAGCCCTCGTTTGGCGCGACGATAGCGAATATGGGTTGCCCGTTCCCGAAGAATTTGAAGCCGTTTTTGCAAGCGACGACATCGCCCGCGCCCATTTCGAGGCACTCACCGACGGGAAAAAACGCACCCTACTCTACATCATCGGCAAACCTAAAAATGGCGACATTCGCATTCGTTACGCGCTTGCGATTGCACAACATTTGACAATTTTTAATGGAAAAATAGATTTTAAAAAACTCAATGAAGGTTTGAAAGGTTGACGTTTTTTTGTCAAAAAATGGTCATTGTCGCATTCTTTTCAACAATCATCGCTTTTACAAAACCATTGCGCAGAAAAACTGTTAATTTTACGTCGAAAAAAATGTGGTTTATCAAAAGTTAAAGAAAAGAAATATGAAGTTTAGTGAAGAGACAAAGGTCTGGTTTAAGCGATTGGGTTGGGGCGGCATTGCGTTTTTTGTAATCAAAGGAACCATTTCGACGTTGCTTTTGTTGCAAATGGGCAAATGCGCCATTGGATAAAAATATTTTTTATCAATAAAAATTAACATTTGATGAATAAAAAGTGCTTTGTGTTGTTTGCAGGTTTATGCGTTTCAACAACGTGTTTTGGTCAGTTGACGCTCGCCAAAATGCCCCCCCCCAGTATAAGCCCCAGTTTTTCGCGATTTTCGGACGTGAAGTTGCCTGTGTTGCCTTCGTTTGCGACGTTGCAAGCCCCTTTGGTTTTTCGAGCCGAAAATTTGCCCTTCTTTTGTCGGTTGGAATATAAAGCGAATTTGAAATTGGCTGCACCTGTGTTTTTCCGTTTGGGTTCGTTGGATTACGTGAACGAGTTGGAGGGGAAATGTACGCGCCGTTAACGTTTTCGACGCAACAAATGTTTTTTTTTATTCGTTTGAAAGGTTGATTTTTTTTATCATTTAGAAGCAAATCCTTTACGCGATGTTATTATTCGATAATTACGAAATTCGACAACTTGAAAACCTCGAACTGTTGGCGCAACAAGTGGTCGAAGGGTTCATCATTGGCTTGCACAAGTCGCCATTTCATGGTTTTTCTGTTGAATTTGCCGAGCATCGGCTCTACAATCAAGGCGAAAGTACGCGCAACATGGATTGGAAAGTCTATGCCCGCACCGATAAAATGTTTACCAAACGTTACGAAGAGGAAACCAATTTGCGTTGTCAAATCCTGATAGATGTGTCGAGTTCGATGTATTTTCCCGATGCCGCACAACCTGCGCAAAACAAATTGGGTTTTTCGGCATTGGCAGCTGCTTCGCTGATGAAATTGTTGTCAAGACAGCGCGATGCTTTTGGGCTTACGTTGTTCGATACGCAAATCCATACGCACACCCGCGCCAAATCGGGTACAACACATTATCGTTTGTTGTTAAGTTTTTTAGAACAATTCCTCACGCGCAAAGACTTTTTGAATCAAAAAAGCGATGTCATCAGTGCTATCCATGAAATTGCGGACAGCATTCACAAGCGTTCGTTGGTTTGTCTTTTTTCAGATATGTTCGACCAAAGCGGCAACAACGAAGCCTTGTTCAGCGCGTTGCAACACTTGAAACACAACAAACATGAAGTAATACTTTTCCATGTTACCGACCACGCCAAAGAGCAATTATTTGATTTTGAAAATCGCCCAACGCTGTTTGTTGACATGGAAACGGGCGAAAAAATCCGTTTACAACCCAATCAAATCAAGTCTTTTTATACCGAACAAGTTGCCGCATTTGCCAAACAACTCCGCGAAAAGTGCTTGCAATATCGCATCGAATTGGTAGAAGCCGACGTAAACAAAGGTTTCAACCAAATTTTGCAAGCCTATTTGGTGAAACGAAATCGCATGGGCATCTAAAAAGGGGGAAAATACTGGGGGGGTGACTTTTTGCCGCATTTTTTGTAAAAAAAACTAGTAAAAAGACATTTGTTATGCGATTGCATGTTAATTTAGCGCGTTTATTTTGGAATAAAACTTAATTAACAATAACGCGATGAAATCGAATTTTTCAATTGAAGATTTAGAGCAATACGTTGACGACGCATTTGTAGCGGACGGCGAAACATTGATAAGCAATAACGCATTAAAAAATATCAATGAAATCGAAAAAGGGTTGTGGAGCGTTCACTTTGTGGTGCAACAAGAACGTTTCGAGGTCGAAATACAACTCAACGCCACCCGCGTGCGCGCATACACATGCGAGTGCGAGGGATTTTTGAAACAACAAATTTGTGGTCATGTCGCTGCCGCATTGAGTGCCTTGCGCGAACGCCGCCGCCGTCTGTTTTTAGACAAAGCCAATCAAAAACAACAAAATCTGGAAAAAGCCGCCGCCCAAAAAGCCGAAAAAGGCACGCGCATCACCATTCCAAGTATCTTAAAAAATATTGACCACGAGTCGTTGATTCATTTTCTTTCCGACTATTCCAAGCAGAACAAACAGTTTGCGCTTGCGCTCAAAACACGTTTTGTTGATGATTTGTCAGAAGACAAACAAGTGCAAGAAAATTACAATACACTCATCGAAAATGCGTTCAAAAATGCGCAAAATACGCGGGGCAACATCACGCCCAAAGGTTGGGTAGAGTTGTTGACCATCATGGACACGCTCAAAACCAAAGCCCAAAACGCCGCTGCCAAAGGCGAATTGATGCAAACGGTGAACATCATCAAGGCGATTTTGCCGTTCACCCACAAAATGATGCGCCGCGAAGATGCGCCTTCCAACAAGTTGGTGCGCCGCCAAGAACGATTTTTACAGACGCTGCAAGAAGCCAATCTGTTGGTAAAAGCCGTTGAATTGAAAGAACAAATTTGGGGTTTTGTGTTGCAAGAATTTAAAAATAATTTAAAACATGACTTTGCTAACACCATTTTTGATAGCGTCATCATCAAAAATATTCATCAAGAAAAAGAAGGCGACGAAGTATTGGCTTTGATTGCCAAAGAGATGCCCCCCCCAGTAGATCCGAAAGAAAAACGATACAGCTACCGCGAAATTGAACGCGAAGTGCAACAACAAGAGTTGCGCAACCGATTGACTGGCTTTCAAATCCAATTGTTACAAAAAATAAATCGAAAAAAAGAGGTTGTAAAATTGTTGGTAGAAAAAGTGCAGTCTCCCAACACCTTTTGGTCGGTGATTGCGCAGGCGATTGAAAACAACGAACATCAAATTGCCCGCGAACTGTCCGAACATGCGTTTAAAATCTATCCGCAAGATAGCATCAATTCGATGTTTGAAAAAGTGTTGCTCGACTATGCCGTTGCCGACAACAACACGAAAAAAATCATGCTTCACGCCGAAGGTTTGTTGTTAAAGACGTTCCAATTCTCGTATTTTCAACAATTAAAACAACATTTTACCGAAAAAAACGGCACAACCAACCTACAATGGGCAGCCCAATTGGAGCGCATTTTGGAAGGCATCACCAAAAGCCGACACAGCGGCATCGAAAAACGCGACTTGTTGGCAAGTATTTTTTGGGAAGAAAAACGGATTGATAAATTGATGCTTTACATCGAACAATTCAATTCGTTGGAACTATTGCGACACTACGGCGCACGACTTTGGGAACAACAACCAGACGCGCTTTTCGCCTTGCAACGCGACATTATTTTCGATTTCTTGACCAATCATTTGGGCAAAGCCCCCGCCGAACGGATACGCATGTTGCTCGAAACGCAATTGTCGGACGGAGCCACAGCGTTGGTGAAAGATACCGTCGAGACATTGCGCAAACACTTCGTAGGTCGGCTGACCATCCTCGAACAAATGGCAATGTTGCAGACCGACGAAACCGAAGAAGACTGACCGCGTTGTGTCATCAAAATGTAAAATTTAAGTTAAAATTAAGTTAAAATACCGAAAAGCTGGAACGAAATGTCGTTTTCAAGCGTTAATTTTGCGTTGGATTTTTCCGATAAATCAATCTCAATACGTGAAGATAAAAGTTTAACATCTACAATTTTTTCAAGATAAAAAAAGAGGACTTAAAGTTATGAAAAGCAACATTTTTCCGTTTGTCATGGCGGGCATTATTGGCGGAACTGTCACACTCGGCGGCAACGCATTACTCAACCGTTTCCAAAACAAAACAACTGCCAACGAAAAAAATCCTTACGCCCACACCGTCAACAACGAACTGCCCGCAGGCGGCGTGATTGACCTCAGCGTAGCGGCAGCTGCTGCCAGCCCAGCAGTCGTGTTTATCGAAGCTGCCGAAAGCCAAAAAAATGCAGAAAAACGAACCGACCAAGACCCATTTGCGTTTTTCTTCGGGCGCGGACAATCCATGCCTAAAAAAGGAACGGGTTCAGGCGTAATATTGAGCAACGACGGCTACATTGTAACCAATAACCACGTGATTGATTTTGCCGACCAAGTGCGCGTAACGCTCACCGACAATAGAAAATTTACTGCCAAAGTTGTCGGAACTGACCCTTCCACCGACCTCGCGGTCTTGAAAATCGAAGGTTCTGACTTGCCGTTTATCCAAAAAGGAAATTCCGACGGCATCAAAATTGGCGAATGGGTACTAGCCATCGGCAATCCGTTCAATATTGGTTCGACCGTAACGGCGGGCATTATTTCTGCAAAAGGAAAAAAAATTGGCATCAATGAAAGTCGCGATGCCATCGAATCGTTTCTACAAACCGACGCAGTCGTCAATCCCGGCAATTCGGGTGGCGCATTGGTGGACGCGCAAGGGCGTTTGGTGGGCATCAACGCCGCCATTCAGTCGCATACGGGCAGTTACGAAGGCTATTCATTCGCCATTCCCGTCAATTTGATGAACCGCGTAGTGGACGATATTATCAAAACAGGTTCGTCGAAACGCGCTTATTTGGGCATCAACATCATTCCTGACGAGCAATTTAGCGAATATGCGAAAGAATTTGACTTGGGCGTGACGCAAGGTGTCATCATTGAAGGCGTGTTAGATGGTGGTTCGGCGCAATATGGCGGCGTGTTGCCGCGTGACGTAATCACTGCAATTGACGGCAAACAGATTCGCAATACGTCCGAATTGCAAGCAACCGTAGGCAGTCATCGCGCAGGCGAAACCATCAATTTGACCATCATTCGACAAGGAAAAACCCAGCAACTTGCCGTAAAATTGAAAGAATTGAAAATCCGACAAGGATAAAAAATTATAAAGAATTAGGAATTAAATGTGATAGATTATGAAATGATGTGTAGCAGCGCAACTCAAAAAGTTGCGCTGCTTTTTTTTCAAAAAAATGCCCCCCCCCAGTATAAAACCGTATTTTCAAGCAAAAAAGCCAATTTCCAAACAGGAAACTGGCTTTTTTAGAATACATTTTAAAAAAAGTATTTTTATTAAGAACGCTTATTGAGGCGTTGTGTGGTCAAAATTCGGTTGTTCTTGCCGACAATTTGCACCAAATACATACCATTCGGCAAGTCGCTGATGTCATAACGCTCGTCATTGTAAATGTCAAATACGCGCATTTTTCGACCCGTCATATTGATAATATTTACCTGACGAACGACCGTAAAATTGTTGACTTCAATGTAATGAGAAGCGGGATTGGGATAAATGCTTACGTCTGCCCGTTGCGCGGTTTGAGCCATCGCAAGGGTTGAAAACATCGCAAAAATAGAAGCGAGTAATATTTTTTTCATAAGCAAATCCTAATAAAGTTTGTAAATATAAAAATCGAATTAACAAAATCTTGCGCAAGTTACGCTATATTTCTGATACTGCAATATTCGCGCCGCTTTTTATTGTATTTTTTAAAAAAATTTAGAAAAAGTTTAAAAAAATGGCACTTTTTTTACAAAAGCACGTAGAAAAAACAATCTGCAACGAAAAAGCATCAAAATAATGAAACGTTATAGCTGCAAAAAAGTTGACTAAAAATATCAAAAAGTTAAAATAAAATGAAAGTTAAAATCATCAACACGTCTCCTTTTGAGTTGCCCGCCTACGAAACAGACGGCGCGGCGGGCATGGATTTACGCGCCCACACCGAACATGCCGTCACGCTTGCGCCGTTGGAACGCCATTTGTTTCCGACGGGTTTGCGCATTGAATTGCCACGCGGGTACGAGGCGCAGGTGCGTCCGAGAAGCGGTTTGGCACTCAAAAAAGGATTGACTTGCCTCAATTCGCCCGGCACAATTGATGCCGATTATCGCGGAATCATTGGCGTTATCCTCGTAAATTTGTCCAATCACGCCCAAACCATTGAACCCGGCGAACGGATTGCGCAAATGGTCATCGCCAAACACGAGCGCGTGGAATGGGCAACCGCCGAAAGCCTCACGGAAACCAAACGCGGCGAAGGCGGCTTTGGTTCAACGGGTTTAAAATAATTTTTTTTTATCATAAAAATCAATAAAATTTAGGAAATGGAGACGGAAAATCAACGTGCCGAACACATCAAACATTTAGATGCGGTGGCAAATTGGCTCGATTCAAAGTTTAAAATCCCTTTCACTCAAAATGCGCGTTTTGGGTTAGATTCGTTCATCGGTTTCATTCCAGTCGTTGGTGATGTGACGGGTTTTGCGGTTTCGGCGTTGCTGATTCGCACGATTTCAAAGCACGGAGTCAGCGTGACCGTCTTTTTTCGCATGATTTTTAACATCATCATTGATGCGTTGGTGGGTTCATTCCCCGTTTTGGGCGATTTTTTCGACATCGCGCACAAGGCGAATCGTAAAAATGTGAATTTATTGCGCAATTATTACGAACAAAATCCAAATCCGAGCAATGCAAAATGGTCATTTGGCTTGTTTGGTTTGTTAATGCTGATAATTGTTGTTGGTTTGTTGTGGGCGACTTGGCATTTTGCGGGTCTCATTTGGGCAGCATTGGCGGCATTGTGGAAAATGACGATTGGATAAAAAATGTAAATAAAAAAATAAAAATTGGAAAATGGCGCAATAATCGAAAATTATTGCGCCATTTTGCCGTTTTTATGCCGAATATCCTGGGGGGGGGCATTTTTTTCAAAAAAATAAAAATTTATGAAAAGGAATTTATATTTTAATGTCTTGAAATGCCAACAAAGCTTTTGGATTTCTGACCGCGCCCAAATTGAGTTGCGACACGTCGGTAATTTTTCCCATTAATATTTTTTTGACGGGCAATTCTAATTTTTTTCC
>JBJOPA010000278.1:0-9847 GCA_046051005.1 Bacteroidota bacterium | reverse complement strand
CAGCGCATCGCGAAATCCATTTCCTAACAAATTGAACGCCAACACCATCAACAAAATCGCGATAGCGGGTATCATTGCCAAAAATGGTTTGCCGCCAATGGCATAGCCATAATTTTCGTTGAGCATGGTTCCCCAACTCGGCGTGGGCGGCTGAATGCCAAAACCCAAATAACTCAAACCCGATTCAATCAAAATTGCCGTTGCGAAATTAGAAGCCGCCATCACCATCACAGGACCCAACACATTGGGCAACACATGTCGAAAAATCGTGCGCCAACGGTCAAAACCCAACACTTTGGTGGCTTCAATAAACTGCATTTCTTTCAAACTCAAAACTTGTCCGCGCACCATACGCGCCACATCTACCCACATCGTGAGACCAACGGCGAGGAAAATAATACCAATACTTTTGCCAAAAGCCAACACAATGGCAAACACCAATAAAATGGTCGGAATAGACCAAATCGTGTTGATGAGCAACATAATCACATCGTCCGTTCGACCGCCAACGAAGCCCGCCAACGCGCCCAAAATCACGCCAATAGTCAGCGAAATCAAGACCGCAATCAGCCCCACAAACAACGAAACACGAACGCCCAACACCATGCGACTCAAAATATCGCGTCCAAAATTGTCCGTTCCAAACCAAAATGTCCTTGAAACAACTTGTTGTTGAATTGCCAATTCTATATTTTCAATTTTCTTAATTTCCTTTTCACCGTTTGCGTTTGTAAACTCAAAAACATTATTTTCTTTTTTGATGATTTCACTGTTCACATCAAACAAAACATCGGCTGCGTGAAGGCGAATTTGCCCCCCCCCCAGTATTTCGCCCGTTTTTGGGTCTTCTCCGAGATATTTTTCGATGAAAACAGAATCCGATTGAACGACATATTTTTTAATAGGCAACAACTCAAATTCATTGGGCGAACCGACCATCATTTTCACAAAAAACGAATTGGTTTTAATCGCCCGATTTTTGCGAATTTTCAGCAAATCGGCTCTAAAACCCATGTTTTTGAGCGCGAGTGTAGGGATTTGGTCGTTCACATCAGGCGTTCCGTCGGGCGTGATGACATACCCCAAAATGGCAATCACAATCGTCAACACGACAAACCAAAACCCAAACATGGCGGGTTTGTTCTTGCGCAAACGACGCAAAGCCTCCTGATTCGGCGACCGATTTTCCATTGTGAATTGCGTTTTAAAACTGATTTTGTTTCAATAAAATTAAAAATAAAATATAATTGACGCGCCAAAGATACTAAACAAATGGATACACTCCTATTCGCAACCGCGATATTTTTTCAAAAAAAACGGCTTTACTCCTTCCCTTCGGGGAGGCTTATACTGGGGGGTCGCCTTTTTTACAATCTTTTATCCATATTTTTTACCATTTGATTTTTCCAAGTCAAAAAGTCGCCTGCGATGATGTGTTGCCGCGCTTCGCCGACCAACCAAAGGAAAAAACTAAGGTTGTGCAAGGTCGAAATTTGCATCGCCAACAATTCGCCCGATTGGAACAAATGCCGCAAATAGGCTTTCGTATAAAAACGACTGGTTTTGCAAGGGCTTTGCGCATCAATGGGCGAAAAATCGTTTGCCCATTTCAAATTTTTAATATTTATCGCGCCGTCGGCGGTGTACAACAAGCCATGTCGCGCATTTCGACTCGGCAACACGCAGTCGAACATGTCAACGCCCAACGCAATACATTCTAAAATATTGATAGGTGTTCCAACGCCCATCAAATAGCGCGGCTTGTCGGTCGGCAATATTTTACAAACCAAATCGGTTATTTCGTACATATTTTCGGCGGGTTCGCCTACCGAAAGTCCACCAATTGCGTTGCCTTCGCGGTTCATCGAGGCGATATATTCGGCGGATTGCGTCCGCAAATCGTGGTACGTGCTGCCCTGCACAATCGGAAAAAGGCTTTGCGCATAGCCATAAAGCCCTTCTGTTTGGTCGAAATGGGTGCAACAACGATTGAGCCAACGATGAGTCATATCCATCGAATTTTTTGCATATTTATAATCACTCGGATAAGGCGGGCATTCGTCAAATGCCATGATGATGTCGCCGCCAATTTCGCGCTGAATATCCATTGCCCGTTCGGGCGAAAAAAAGTGCTTGGAGCCGTCAATGTGACTGGCAAATGTTACGCCTTCTTCCGTAATTTTTCGGCGATGCGCCAACGAATAGACTTGATAGCCACCGCTATCGGTCAAAATCGGGCGATTCCAACCGTTAAATTTGTGTAAACCACCCGCCTCGCGCAAGATTTTGGTGGTCGGACGCAAATAGAGATGATAGGTGTTGCCGAGAATAATCTGGGCATTGATGTCTTCTTCGAGTTCGTGGGTATGCACGCCTTTGACGGTTCCCAACGTACCGACGGGCATAAAAATGGGCGTTTCGATGTCGCCGTGCGCGGTCGAAATGCGTCCCGCACGAGCGCGTGAAGCCGAATCCGTATGTTGAAGCGTAAATTTCATGTTGTCGAACTATTTTTTTTCAAATACTTTTTTCAAAAATGGATGCAAAAATAGTAAAAAAATGGCGGCTATACTGGGGGGGTGGTCAAAACAATGAAATTAATGAAAAAAAAACCGTCGTGAATGGGGCATTATTTTTGACATATTTATTTATTACACAAATAGCATCTTTTTTCTATTTCTTCCGTTTATGTCTTTTCATATTATAAAAAAATATGCCTTAAAAAAAGCAAAAAAAAAGTTCAAACCCGCTCTTCTTATTTTTCTCTAGAAAAAACCATTTGATTATCCATTTTTATTGATTTTTTTCAAAAAGAAAATTCGTTTTCTTTTTTCACTATATCATTTTTTTTTACAACTATTTTAAAGCAAAGAGTTATGATTTTAACACCTAAATCTAAAATCCTCCAAAGATTTTTATGGCTTGTTTTGTTGACAAGTTGTTGCCTCACGCACGCGCAAGCGCAATGTTATGAGGGTGATTGTCAAAACGGTTTTGGCGTATATTATTTCGCAACAACGAAAATGAAATATACGGGGTTTTTCAAAGGCGGTCGCCCGCATGGTGACGGCAAAGCCGTTTGGGAAAATGGCAATGTTTATGACGGCGTTTGGCTCGGCGGACGCATGCACGGCGAAGGCACAATGACGTTAAGTAGCGGTCTTGCGATGGCGGGAAAATGGGAAAATGGCGCGTTCAAAGGCGAAATCAAGGACGATGAGTCCGATATTGTCGTCGTTCCGCCCAAACCAAAGCCAAAACCTGTGCCGCAGCCGCCCGTCGCAAAACCAAAAGTTACGCCCCAAGTTTGGGCATTGTCGGTGGGCGTGGCGAATTATGACCCTGCCGTCATGAATCCGCTTTCGTTTACTTGGAAAGATGCCCAACGTATGCAAACTTTTTGGAAATCGCAAAAAGGTGGCGCATTGGACGCAAATCATTTAAAAATTTTGACAAATAGCGAAGCTACGCATGAAAATATTGTAGCCGCTATGAAATCTCTATTTGAAAAAGCGGGTCCGAAAGATATGATTATTTTTTATTTTTCAGGACACGGACTCGAAAGTGCGTTTTTGCCCGTTGATTACGACGGCGTGAACAATGAATTGACGCACAGCGAAATTTGCGAAATCATGAAATCCAGTCGCGCTGCCTACAAAGTTTGTATCGCCGATGCTTGTCATTCGGGCGGTTTGTACGCTGCAAAAGGCTATTTGCCACAAAAATTTCTAGAAAATTTGGCGAAATCTGCGCCCGGAACGGCGTTTTTGATGTCGTCGCGCAAGGAAGAACAATCGTTGGAATCTAAAAATTTGCAAGGCGGTTTGTTCAGCTATTACGTGTTGCGCGGCATGAACGGCGAAGCAGACGACAACGGAAACGGCATTATTTCTATCGAAGAATTGTCGGATTTTGTCAGCAAAAGCGTAAATGAGCATTTGGCGGGAACCAAATTGCGACAAACACCCGTCTTGCTGGGCGAATACGACGCAAATATGCCCGTTTCGGTGGTTCGATAAAAAAAATAGTTTCGTTTTTTTCTAAAAAAGCCACCCCCCAGTATTTCAAGCCTAAAAAAGGCAAATATACTGGGGGGTGGCTTTTTTTTGATTGAAGTCCCCCCTCATTCCCCCCGAAAGGGGGAGGCAAAAGTTTGGACGATTAAAAAAATATCAACGCGAAACACGAAGGGCGATATATTTTGAAAACAAAAATGTTTTTTCAAAAAAAATAAAAATTAGGCGGTAAAAAATAGTTGGATAAATTTGATTCGGTTGCCGAATTTTTCCATATCCAAAACCATTTCTTTTCTGGATTGGAAGGGAATTGCGCCGTATTTTTGGATTAATTTTTCATAATTCAACATTGCCAATCGTGCGATGTTGACCAAAAAAATGGTCATTTGAAACGCCGTTTTTAGGTTTTGGGGTTTATAATCCAGTAATAAAAAGCAATTTTCGGTTTTGATGACTTGATTTTCAAACAATATTTTTAAATCCGAAACCTTATTTTGACGCAACAAAACGACGGGCAACGTGGTGATATTTTCGTTTACGTCGCTCCAAACGTCGGTGATGTCGTCGCAAAGTTGGACGAGATAGCCGAACTCAAAAATGGCTTCGCGTTCGTTTTCTTTCCAATCGTGTTGAAGCAATTGCCTAAAAATGAGGGTTGACCAACCGCCTTTTTGCTGGGTGAGTTGGGTGATTTTTTGTAGTGAAAGGTTTGTGTTGAGTTGATTTCCTGCGGCTTCGAGTTCAAAAATTTGTTGTGCCAACTGTTCAAATTCGCTTAATTTTTGAGGTTTAATATTTGTTTTGACTTTGTCGTATAGGAAATTGGCGATGCCGCGTTGGTCGGCGATTTTTCCAAAATTTTCTATTTCTTTTAGGTTTTTTGTATCATTTTTTTGGGCAAAACTGTCGGCTAAATCGTCAAAAAAAGCGGTAAGTGCGGCAAAATTTTGCCACAATAATTGCTCTTTTGGCGTTGGTTTTTGCCCGCGCATGTGGCAATACACGGCTTGTGCAAAGCCCGCGAGCAAAAAATAGTATCGAATGCGTTTTTTTTCGGCAGCGTTGAGTTGCATATTGGTGGGTAGTTGCAAAGCCTGTACACCGCGTTTTCGCCAATCCATATCTATTCGCAACAGCGTTTTCATCAAGCGAAATGCTGCGCGTAACCGATAAAAAATAACAAATTTTCCCATTTTTTTTTTGTGGGCTTTTTCTTTTTAAAAAATTATATAAAAAAAGGCGAAATATACTGGGGGGTAGCATATTTCGCCTTTTTTTATTGGTTATTGACTTATAAACCGCCTGTAACTTTTATTACTTTTGGCTCTTGTCCGTCCACGATTACGCTCAACACATAAACGCCTGCGGCAACTTCACCGATATTTAATTGCTTATAAACACCGCTAAATTCCTCGACGGTTTCGGTATAAACCAATCTTCCCGCTACGTCGTACAAATCAAATTTGACTTTTCCTTCGACTTGTTTTGTGAAAACAATGCCCAATTTGTCTTTAAACGGACTTGGAAATGCAAAGTTGATGTCCAATGCAGTAGTCGCACCGTCTTTGCCGACGACCATGATAGGCATGACAAATTCGTAGTTGTAACCCGAAACGGCTTCGCTGTTTTTAGAACGGATACGAATGTAGTAATAATCTTCTCTTCCATCAAACGTATATGAATAATCGGTACGATTTAAGGTCGTTTTGCCAACTGCTAATATGGTTTCGCGCAATGAAAAGTCGCGTCCATTAGTCGAAATTTCGATATCAAACGTTTTCGCGTTGTATTCTGGCGTGGTAGCCCAATCAATTTTAAAACTCTGCCCGTTCAACAATCGTTTTGCACTTTGCGCAATGATGATGGTTTTGGGTTGATTGTCGTATTTCGTCACTTCAATGTCGTCTAATGCTACGCCAATAGACGCACCAGAGACAATAAGATTTGACGAACGGAATACAAATCGAAAAGCTACATCTGGTGAGCCTGCCAAAGAAGAAACATTAAAGGCATATTTGGTAAACCCGTCAGTTGCGCTTGAGAAAAATGGCGTTCCTCTTGGAAATGCCTGCGCATCATCCGCGGCTTGGGTAGAATACCAATTGTTGTCGGTGCGCGTACCCAATAATTTCCAGTTCAAGCCTTTGTCTATTGAATATTCGATGTTGAAACCTCCGTGTCCATTTAGGAACAAATAATTTGCGTAGAACGAAAATTCGTAGATGGTGCGTTGCGAGAAATCATAATTTGGCGTATAAAGATACGACAAAGAATTTTTTCTAAATGTATCTTGGCTGGGTGCGATGACAAATGCGCTGGTTCCACTATTCGTACCCTCTTTTCCAATGACGGTAGAACGCCCGCGCTCAAAGCCCGAACCCGACACCGTCCAGATGCCAAATTGTTGATTTGCCAAAGTTGCGTCGTCTGCATCGCCGCCATACTGGGGGGTGCCTTTTTTGTAAGACGTTGGCACTTTTGGCAAAATTTTGATATTGCCATTGGCATTTAAAGTGTTGTTGACAGTCAATTGAACAGGGAACGAACCGATGGTAGCGTATCTGTGAAACGCAACTTCGTTTGTGTCTCTTCCGCCGTCGCCGAAGTTCCAATTGTAATTGTCAGGTGCGCCGCCCGAATTTTCTGCCGAAAAGCGAATTGGCGCATCAATATATCCTAAATTTTGATAATCCATTTTAGCGGAAAGCGCACCAAAAACATTGGTTTGCCACAAACCGCGTCCGTAAGTTGCTGCCAAAACGGTATTGTCTGACTCCCGAATGGAAAGCGAACTGGTGCGTACCAACGGCGTGCCGCGACCTGGAAAAGGTGGAATCCAAACGGTAGCCGCACCCGCGAGCTGTTCGGTTGACCAAACGCCAAAATCCGTCGCAATCATGGCTTGTCTTGGATTGTTGGGGTTGAACAATGCCCAACGAACGGGCATCGCAGGCAAATTGCCGTCTGAATCTGTCCAAGTTGCGCCACCATCTGTGCTTTCGTAAATATTGATGGTGTTTGCACCCGTATTGGTGACCAACAAATGATTTGGATTGCCACGTTCAATGGCGACAGACGAAATAGCACCGCCAAAAGTACGCAAACGAGTCGTCAACAAAGTATTGGTGTGCGCGCTGTCCACTCGGAACAACGTGCCGCCACTACCAATATAGATACGACCGCTTACGTTTCTATCCACTTTTACATGATTGGCTGAAATGGTCGCATCTGGCACATCAATCGTTGAACCTGATGGCTGATTGATGTTCCAACGATATAAATCACCGCCATTGGTTTGACTATATAAAATTTTCTTTTTGCTATCAAAGTCACCTAACGTAACAAATTGTCCATTGGCATTTGCACCCGAAGAAAAGCTACGTCCACCGTCGCGAGAAATCGCCCAAACACCGCCATAAATAGAAACAATGATATTATTGGGGTCTTCTTGGTCAATAAACGAATAGAAACCGTCACCGCCCCAAACTTCGCGTGAATCACTAACGCCTGGACCTTGAATCAAGATAGAACCATTGTCTTGCGCACCTGCAACCGCCGTGTTAGAACCCGCACGTGGGTCAATATCGCCTTTATAAAACAAGGTATTGACATAACCTTTGTTCAAATCGTTAAATGTCATATTAGAAGTGCTGGCATTTGCAATGCGCCAAACGCCGCCATCTGTTCCCATGTACGCAATGCGTCCGTCACGTGGGTCGAAAATAACGCCATGATGGTCGGCATGAACAGAAGCGAAACAGTTGCCCGACCAAACCGTCACTTGACGGAACGTTGTGCCGCCGTCCACCGTTTGGAAAGCATCAACGCCGCCTACGTACATCACATTTGGGTCGGTTGGAGAAACCGCCATTGACAAATCATACCACACCTGACCGCGTGTGAAATCGGTTGGACTGGCATTGCCACCACAACCATCTTTCCAACTCAAACGACCTTTGCTAGACCAGTTCAAGCCGCCGTTGGTGGTTTTGAAAATAGCTGAAGCGGTACCGCCTGTTTGACCCACCATATAAATAACATCAGAATTCGTAGGCGCAATGCTCGCTTCGATGCGACTTACACCCGGAAAACCAGTGCCATTGATGGGTTGCCAAGTATCGCCATTGTCAGACGAACGATACAACAAACCTGAACAAGATGCCAACATTTTGCCATCGTTGGCGCGTTCTATTTTCCAAACAATTACACCCGGCAAAACATCACGAAACGTGGTGCCTCCATCGGTACTTTTTTTGATTCCACCCGCTTTGAAACCTGCGATGACATCGCCATTTGGCAACACCACCAATCCACCGACGATAGGCGTTGCAGCAGTGCTGGGTAAATTTGCCCAAGTTTTGCCGCCGTCAATCGTCTTGAAAACGCCCAAACCTGGCGCATCACCCGCATCAACGTCACCCGTTCCGATATAGATAATGTTGTGATTCGTTGGGTGTTGTGCCATCGAACTGACCGATAACGCACTCATAAAATCATTGATGCGTTCCCAATTTGGGTTGGCACTAAATGCGTTTTTCGTGCGCCAAACACCGCCTGTTGCATGACCAGCCCACAAAGTTTGGCGGGTCGTGTCACTCAAATCTACCATCATGGCACGAGTGCGACCGCCCACGTCGTTCGGACCGCGTTCAAACCACTTTGTTTTTTGAAGCGGTCCGCGCTCGAAAACGCCACGTTGTAGCATTTCGTTTTGAATGCGGCGCGTGCCTTCCAACGCCATCAACTTTTGTTGTGCCGTATATTCTTCGCCCGTTTCGAGGTTGCGGGTGATGAGTTTTTCATAATCTATGGCTTCTTGAATGCGTTTTGCCTTCGGAAGCTTTTTAAAACCATTCGCCGACGCAATGGGCGCAACCAGTTTCTCGACAACTGCAACATCAAGCGTTGTACTGCTAGTTTTGGCAATTGGCGCATTTTCAGCAGCTATTTTTACAGATTTTGGCGCACTCGAAAGGGGCGACACCACGGAGGGCAATTCACTTGCCGTCGAAACTGCTTCTATACTGGGGGGGGGGGCAATTGAAGCAGAAAATGGCACTTTTTCGTATTTTTTTACAGCAAAAATGCCAATACTCAAAGCAATTACACTCCAAAGGAGTTTCGATTGTAAAATATTTTTCATCTTAATCAATGATTTTGGTAAAAAGTCGTTATCAAACAATGTGAATTGAAAATTTTTTTTTCGATATTTTTTTTAATGCGCTTGAATCGTTTTTTGGAAAAAACGAGGGAAAACTGATAACTAAAATGAATAACAAATATAGCAAAAAATAGTTTTATAAAATGGCGCAACAAAAATACATCAATTTCATATGTCTTACTAATTTTTTTTAAAATCTTTTTCATTTCAAACTTGTTAAGGTTTTGTAAAACAAGAAAAGCCGCTATTTTTTCAATCTTGGCAAAAACGTTTCGATGGGTTCACTCGTCTGTTTGCGACGCAAAACGTAGCGAGGCGTTCCATTTTCACCTGCTGTAACATATACTTGCATGAGTTCCCAACCTAAATTTGCCATAAAATTGACGGCATCCATATTGTGGTAAAATGTCATTGGATAGCGATTATTTTCGTCATAAATATCACCAGAACGATCATTATCCAAAAAAATACTAGCGTTAAATTTCTTCGAGTCAAACATATTCTTAACGTTGTAGTGAACAGCAAGCTCACAATAAACATATTTGTCTTGCCCAAACATGAAAAAACTTTGCAATAAAAACACGGATAAAAGGATTGATTTTTTCATAAAATTTAGTTTATTTTAATTTGTAAAAAATATTGAAAAATTGAATTTGATTTACACAACAAA
>JBJOPA010000277.1:0-7448 GCA_046051005.1 Bacteroidota bacterium | reverse complement strand
ATTATCATAATAAAAACCAAATATACACACTTAATTAAAATAATAAAATAAAAGAAACTCTAACTAAAAAAAAAAAAAAATTAAAAAAAAAAAATATTTTATAAATTTGTCTATTAGATTAATTGGTTTGGCGATTGGCAAACGCCTTGCACGCGAGGGCGCAAACATCGTAATTGCCGCCAAAACTGCCGAAACCAACCCAAAATTGCCGGGAACGGTCTATTCTGCTGCCGCCGAAATTGAGGCGTTGGGCGCAAAAGCATTGCCTTTGGTGGTGGACATTCGGTTTGAAGACCAAGTGCAAGCCGCCGTTGACAAAGCCGTCGAAACGTTTGGCGGCATTGACATTCTCATCAACAATGCGTCGGCGATTCAGTTGACCGACACGCTTTCGACTGAAATGAAACGCTATGACCTCATGCACAGCGTGAACACACGCGGTACTTTTTTGGTGTCAAAAATCTGTTTGCCGCATTTGCTGAAAGCCGAAAATCCGCATGTATTGAACCTTTCGCCGCCCTTGAACATGGAAACACGTTGGTTTCAAAACCACGTTGCCTACACGATGGCGAAGTTTGGAATGAGTATGTGCGTGCTAGGAATGGCGGGCGAATTTGAAGGAAAAGTGGCGTTTAATGCCCTTTGGCCCCGCACTTCGATTGCGACGGCAGCCGTTCAGAACCTATTGGGTGGCGATTGGTTGATGCAGCGTTCGCGCACGCCAGAGATTTTGGCAGATGCGGCGATGCACATTTTGTTGCGCGATTTCAAAACGGCAACGGGCAATTTTTATATAGACGACGAGGTGTTGCGCGCCGAAGGCATCACCGATTTGAGTCATTACGCCGCCACGCCCGGCATGAAAGATGAAGATTTGATGCCCGATTTTTTTGTTTAAAAAGTTGTCAACAATCAATCAAAAATAACAAAAAAAAAGTGGGTTTTTCAAGTCGAAAAACCCACTTTTTTCGTTTGGATACTGGGGGGGGATATGAAAATGAAAAAAGTTTTAGTTTTTTTTGTTGATTTCGGTCGTTGCGCCTTTTTTAGGTGGTTTGTATGGTATGATTCACCATCGAATCACTTATTCCATTTCATCTGAATATTATACAGAATCTAAATTTGATAAATTTTATATATCAGAAGACCCCGTTGTGGAAGCGACCCCTTCTGACGATTTTTTGCGTCAAGAAGCCATGTCAGTTGGTTTTTTAGAAGGTTTTGGCATAAGTTTTTTTCCTATTTTGATTTTAGGTTTGTTTGGTTTTTTCCAAGCAAATGCGCAAAAAATGTTATTCGTGGTGTCTAAATCGCTTTTGATAATGCTTTTTGTTACATTTTTGATAGGCTTGTTAGGTGGTTTATATGGAAAATATTTTATGGATTATCAACACGTTTTATTTCCTATAAATTTGCAAAACAAATCTAATTATGTCGTCGTTCAATCCATATTTCGATTCAGTTTTTGGGGCGTTTTCATTGGTCTGATGAGCGGTTTTATCTATCAAGTAAGACATTAGAAATAAAATCCCCTCTCGCAAGCGCGGGAGGGGATTTATACTGGGGGGGTGTGTCATTTTTGACCCATTGATTGTGTTTTGATGTGATTCAAAACCCGATTGTGAATGGAGTGAACAATGAAATCGCTCCACCAACGCCAATAAAAAACGGGTTTGATGTTGTGATAATACCAAGTGGTGCCTTCCAATTGCGTCCGTCCGTTAGGCAATTCGGTCAATTGAAATTGTCCTTTTTTCGATACAAAATAGTCGTGCAAATGCGGCGCATGAACGTCCCAAAAACTCAATTCTTTCATCGGTTCGGGTTGTTCTAAAACCGAAAATTGGAGCAATCGCGGTTCTTCCCAAGTCGTGATGGGTTCGACAAAACTGCCTGTGGTGAAATTGCAATGTCGCACTGCGCCAACGCCTCTGCCCTCCAATCGGGCGTTTGTTGGGTAGGCGATTCCCGTTTTGAAGAGCCATTCGGTAGGTGGCGCGAGTTCCGAAAATTCGATTACATTTTTCCAAACAACCGAAGGCGGCGCATCAATTTCTACAGTCGTGACGACCGATAAAAGTTCTACATTTTTTTCTTTTGGTTCAAAAAAACTCATCAATGGAATGGAAATGAACAAAATAATCCATGTTTTGAGCATATCGTCCGATTTTTTTTCAACAAAAATCAAGGCAATCATCATGCCCGCATAAGAACAGGCAATGGCAATCGGCGCGCTCATCAAAATGCAAATCAGCCCCTCAATTCCCAACATCAAAAGTCCGAGAAGGACAAAACTCAACGCCGCCCACATCGCACGCGAGGCTTGCGAAAAACTGATTGGATTTTTATAGCCATACAAAATGGTACAACTTGCACCGATGAAAAACGGCGTACCCAAAAACATCACCAATCCGTAGATTTCGACTACATAAATTCCAAATGCCAACAAACCAATTGAAATGACTGTCGTAACCCCAACCGCCCACCAAAATCGTTGCCGTTCTGAATATTCTGTTAAAAAATCCATCACTTTGTTTTTTTTGAAAAATTTTTTGTTTTCAAAATATTTCCTTTCTTCGTGCTTGGTGTTGATATTTTTTTAATCGTCATTTTTTCAACTCACCAAATTTTCGCAATCCACATTCCAAAAAGTTTTTATAATTTTTAACGTCCGTAGAACCGACGGATTTGGTCAAAATTTTTCTATCATCGGATAACAAAACATAATAAGGTTGCGAATTTTTATTGAAATGCGTTACCTCAAAATCAGACCATTTTTGTCCAACTGTTTTTTTCGTTTTGTTATCGAACGCCGATGTGTAGGCTTGCGCGAGGGCTTTGCGGTCATCGGTGTACAATGAAATTAAAACATATTTGTCTCTGATGGTTTCATAAACGCCGGGTTTGTTCCAAACATAATCTTCCATTTTTCGACAATTGACACAACCGTAGCCCGTGAAATCCAACAAAATGGGCTTTTTAACCGATTTTGCATACGCCAAACCTTCTTCAAAATCGTGAAAACAATTCAAATTCAAGGGACATTCTTTCGGATAAATGTAGCTATGACCCGCAGGCGGCAACAATCCACTCGCCAATTCGGGTGTTTGAAAAGTATCGGACTGCGTATTGTGTCGAAATCCAAATGCCAAATAAACGGTTGTCAACAAGGAAATGGCAATCATCGCCCAGCGTTTTGGGCTGAATTGCGCCACTTTTTCGCGCAACGGCGCGTCGTGCGGGAAGCGAAGCCGCCCCCCCCAGTATAAAACCAGTCCGATGGCGCAGAGAATCCAAACGGCGAGCATCAATTCGTAGGGCAAAATTTTCCAACCCATCGTCATGTCGGCAACCGAAAGAAATTTAAATGCCAAAGCGATTTCCAAAAATCCAATCGTCACTTTAAATTCGTTCATCCAATTGCCCGAACGCGGCAACGATTGCAACCAACTCGGAAACGCCGAAAACAACATGAAAGGCAATGCCAACGCCATCGAAAAACCCAACATGCCCACAATCGGACCCACATAACCGCCTTGAAACGCTTGCGCGAGCAACGAACCGATAATCGGTCCCGTGCAACTAAACGACACCAACGCCAACGTTGCCGCCATGAAAAAAATGCCGAGAAAACCACCACTTTCCGCCAACGCATCGGTTTTTGTTGACCACGATGAAGGCAATGTCAACTCGAAATAACCAAAAAATGACAAGCCAAATGCAATCAGCAATAAAAACATAATAATATTAAACCATGCGTTTGTAGAAAGTTGATTCAACGTTTCTACGCCAAAAACGGCGGTTATCAACACCCCAAAAATGGTATAAATTCCAACAATTGACAAGCCGTAAAGCAAGGCATTTCGGGTTGCATTGCCCGATTTTTTGGTAAAAAAACCAACCGTCATCGGCACAAGTGGAAAAATACACGGCATGAAAAACGCCGCCAATCCGCCGATAAAACCTGCAAAAAATATTTTCCAGAGGCTCGAAAAATCTTCTTCTTCTGCCACTACATCGCCGCACGAATCGTTGGCGTGCGTGGCATCTATGTAACCTTTTGCGAACAATTCGCTGGTGTTTACGCCTGCTGTGGAAGCGGCTTCGCCCAAAAGTGCGCCCGTTTTGAGGTCGAACTCGAAAGACGTAGGGTTGGGCGGCATGCAACTGATGGGGTCACAAAGTTGTATTGAGATTTCACCTTTCAACGTATTTTGTGCTGCATTGGCAATTTTTACGCGCTGTGTGAAGGTCACTTCTTTTTCAAAACTGACCAATTGCATATTGAAAAACTTATCAAATTGGTCGTGTTTGTGTGCCGATTCTTCTTTTGCTTTGCCGACGGTTTGGGCATTTTCTACGTTGATTTCGGTGGGGTTGGGTCCGCCGTCCGTTACGGTTTGCGAATAGGTGTGATAGCCTTCGGCAATTTCCAACTTGATGACCACATCATATTCCGTTTCCGAAATTTTTTGCAAAGAAAAATTGTATTTTGCAGGATTTTGAATGGCGGGCGGTTGAATGACCGTATTTTGTACGGTTACGACTTTTGGAACGTCATTTTTGCCGCCGATACTGGGGGGGGGGGGCGTGTTGGGCGCGTGGGCATTTACACGTTGGTTGGGCAACGGTTGGCTCGGGCGCGACGTTGGCGCAGGTGGTGTTTTTTCTATCGAAGCACCGCTTCCGTCATTGTTCGAGTTGTTTTGTGTGGGCTTTGCGGGTGCAGGCGCGGGCGCAACGTCGGGAATGAGGCGGAATGAAAAATCTACGTCTTCTGGCGGCAAACAAGTGGCATCGTCGCAAGTTCCGTAACGAACGCTGCCCGTTACAAAACTGCTGCGCGCACCGTCGGCAGCCTTCACGCGCTGCACAAATCGGACAGATTCCTTGAACTTGATGACGTTCATGTCAAACAATTTGTCGAAACCTTCGACGCGGTGGTCGCTCACTTCTTTGGTTTTGCCGACAAGTTGATATTGGGCGGGAATTTTATACGTAAAAACGGTGCGAATCGGTCCGTCGTCGTTGCTCAAATATTGGGAATAGATGCTCCATTTTTTTTGTAAGGTTGCCGTCGAAATTAAATCAAATTCGGTGTCGCTCACGCGCTCGACCGAAAACTGAAAACTAACGGGCGTTTCGACTTGCGCAACGGCGTTGGTTCCTAGAAACGAAAACAAGCCAACAAGGAAAGTGAGGATTTTGAAATTCTTTATCAAAAACATATTTTTAAATTGAAACTAAAAATCAAGAAATTCTTTTTCTTTTAAAACGCAATTTTTTTTAAAAAGATTATATTTGTTATCAATAAAAAGAAAACAAAATTAACTTTTTTTTAGATTTATACGCTTATTTTAGTTCATTTCAAAAATAATTTTTAAAAATATAACAAAAAAAAAGCAATTATACTGGGGGGGGGCTTTTTGAAGAAACAAAATGCTTGTTTGTGGAAATATGCAAATGCAATTATCGTTTCAGCTTTTTAACATTTTGAAAAATACCATATTTGTTGTATTTTTCATATTTGTTGTTATTTTTTTATCAAATCGTTTTTTTATTTCATAGGATAAGTACATATTTGCATTATAAAAGCAATTTATGCACTTTTAGTCATCTTTAAACTTAACTTTGGTTTATGAAACAAGAAACATTGAGCGTCTTTCGTCTTTCGTCTAGGAGGCAGAGATATAGAAAGATAAGACTTCATTGAATTATTAGATATTGGAACCGTGACTTGACGTGCGCAAGTTGTGCGTTTTTCTTGTTTTTTTTCCCTTTTCCGTATGTGGGTAAAAGGGAAGAAGCTTTATTTTTGCTTTTTTTGAAAAATCATTTTGTTGAAAATTATTAAATTATTTTTCTATGAAAAATATCTTTTTATTCTGTTGTCTGATGATGACGGCGCAAGTTTGGGGGCAAACTGCAAACTTTGATTTTAAAGTTCTTTCTGGTTCTACCGAAGTGCCTAATGCTTGTCCAAATACATCCTATACTGTAACTGCTACTGTTGTTGCATTGGTTGGTCAAAATGCAAGCGTTAGTGCTTCTTGCTTTAATTTGCAGTTGAACGGAAGTACTGCTGTTGCGAATAGTTATAGTGGTGCATTGTCCACTAATTCTGCCAATCAACAGGTATTGACATTTACCGATGTCAAATTTCCCGATGACGGACAAAATACGAATCTTTCTATCGTCAAATTATCTGGTACAGGTTGTAATACTGGGGTTGGCGTATTGACAAATGCCCAAGTTAAAGTTCGCACTATAGCAACCAAACAGCCAAGTGTGGGTGGACCAACCCGTGCAATTGTGGGTCAGCGCGTAGCGTTGAACTACGCGGCAACGTTACTTTACGCGAGTGGCGAACCTGTAACGAGTTTCACTTGGACTGTTCCAACAGGTTGGACTATCACATCGGGTCAGAATACATCTCAAATGACTGTATTGACCGATGCACAAGGCGGCGAAGGTTGCATTACTGCCAAAGGTAACAATACGCTGTGTGCTGGTGCATTGGCAAGTGCGGCAAGTCCTTGTCTTTTTGTAGAGCGTTTTGTTCCTGCACCTTGTCCGATTGTGTTCAATCGTACAGACCAGTTCTTGATTTGTGGCGATGTAAGCCCTTTTACCTTGACTGCAACAGCAGCAAGTCCTCCGATTGCAGGGGTAACTTACACGTGGACATTACCAACGGGTTGGATAAACTCTGGTCAAACAGGTAGTGCCATTAATGTTACGCCCGATGGTTTGAATGGTGGTGAAATATCGGTGAAAGCAACTGCATTTGGAAAAACATCTGGTGCGTGTACGCTTAATATTCCACTTAGAATTGTGCATCCAAGCACGGCTATTGTTGGTGGCACCAATTTTTTATGTGATGGAGGTTCTGCATGGGCTATAAATATTGTTGCGGCTGCGCAGACTGCGGTAACTTGGAGCGTTAGCCCTGCGAATGCAACTATCCCAAGTAGTGGTACGGGCGATTCAGCAATGCTTACGCCTTCGCCAGGCTATCAAGGCACTGCTACTTTGACTTTTACGATGACCAATACTTGTGGTTCGGAAACACGCGCAACAACTTTTGGAGTAGGTAATCCCTGTTCCCTAAATATCACCGATTTTCATACTTTTCAGCAAATAGATTTTAAAATTTTGACAAATCCAGTTGTTGGAGAAAAAGTATTAAGCTATGAAATTATAGGTGTTAAGGATAATTTTTTTGGACTAATTGCCCAAATTACCTTGTTTAATGCAATCGGACAAGTACAACAAAACAAAAAAGAGACTTTAAGCTCGAATATACTGGGGGGGAGTTTCTCTACTATTGATTGGGCAAAAGGAATGTATTTTCTTCAATTAAAAATAGGCAATTGGCAAAAAACTACTAAATTTATAGTAGAATAATTATAAACAGCACTAATGTTTCCAATTTTACTGATTTTTTT
>JBJOPA010000276.1:0-9121 GCA_046051005.1 Bacteroidota bacterium | reverse complement strand
TATAATAATCGAAATAATTGTCACCAAAATCATAGTCATAAATAAACTCTGACCGAACAAAATAAGACTTGTTCTCAAACATGGATTTAACATACTCAAAATCTTTCATCGTTCTTTTTTTTTGAATCTTACATCTTGCCCTATTATCTGGACATGAAATTATTAGAAATTGAATTAAAAATCTATTTAATTCATTTAAAACACAAAAATAATACTTTTCAAGAAAAAGAAAGCCTTAAAAATGGGTTTTATACTGGGGGGTAGCTATTTTTTTAAAAAAAATCTAAAAAGTTTTGAAATGTTTTTAGTTTTGCAGAAAAATAATTTTTGTTTAATAATTAAAAAATAAGAAAATGGCATCACAAATTTTTGTCAATTTAGCGGTCAAAGACGTTGAAAAATCTATGGATTTTTATTTGAAATTGGGATTTACAAACAATCCTCAATTTTCTGACGAAACGGGAAAATGTATGGTTTGGAGCGAAAATATTTTTGTCATGGTGATGACCCACGAAAAATTTAAAGGCTTTACAAACAAACCGATTGCCGATACAAAAAATAATATCGCGGCACTTTTTTCTTTTTCCGTAGAAAGTATTGAAAAAATGAACGAAATTGTCAATAATGGTTTGTCCGCAGGCGGCATCGAACCCACCGAAGCCAAAGATTATGGCTTTATGCAGCAACGCAGCATCGAAGATTTTGACGGACACACATGGGAAATATTTTTTATGGACATGAGCCAATTTCCTGCATAAAAAAATAAAAATATGAACAAGCGACTTTTTGCACTCCTCTTTCTATTGGCAACTTGTGGACTTCATGCGCAATCAATAGATTCATTGCGAACGAAAATCGAACAAGTTTTGGCAACCAAACGCGCATTGGTTGGCATTTCAATTGCAGGAAATCAAGGAAAAGATACACTTTCCGTCAATGGCGATGCACATTTACCGATGCAAAGCGTATTTAAATTTCATATTGCATTGTGCGTACTTTCAGAAATAGACAAAGGAAATTTTTCTTTAACCGATGAAATAAAAATTGACAAAAAAGAACTTTTGCCTAATTTATATTCTCCGATTCGAGAAAAATATCCAGAAGGAACGACACTTACGATTGCAGAAATCTTGAAATATACTGTCGCCGAAAGTGACAATATTGGTTGCGATGTTTTGTTGCGAAAAGTCGGCGGTCCAGCAGTTGTGGAACGTTATTTTACAAATCTTCATTTTGATAATATTTCAATTAAAATCAATGAAGAAACAATGCAAAGCAATTGGGATTCGCAGTTTCAAAACTGGACAACGCCCAAAGCCGCCACCGAAATTTTGACCGCTTTTTATCAAAATAAAAAGAAGTTTTTGCGTAAAAAAAGCTATCGTTTCCTTTGGAAAATCATGCGCGAAACGGCGACGGGAAAAAATAGATTGAAAGGTCAATTGCCAAAAAATACGGTCGTGGCGCACAAAACGGGTTGGTCGGGAACCAATAAAGCAGGCATCACGGCGGCGACAAATGATATTGGAATTGTTTTTTTACCCGATGGAAATTATTTTTTCATCAGCGTTTTTGTAACCGATTCAAGAGAAAATGGAGATACAAATGAGAAAATAATTGCGGATATTGCCAAACTTGCTTGGGATTATTTCGTGCAAAAAAAGAAATAGCATCTACAAAATAAAAATCGCCTCGCGCATGTGTACGAGGCGATTTTTTTGTTTAAAAAAGGCAAATATACTGGGGGGTCGCCTTTTTCTGATTTTTTTTCGATTTTTTTGAAGAAAATTAACGCAGCAAAGTCACGTAACCACGCTGTTCGATGGTTTCGTTGAGCGGCGTTACATATCTTACGGTAAACAAATATACGTTTTGCGGCATTGGTTCGCCGACGTTAAATTTTGTTCCATTCCAACCTTCATTGATGTCATCGGTTTCAAAAATCTTTTCGCCCCAACGGGCAAAAACTTTGAGATTAAAACTTTTCATACCGAAAGTAAATCCATTTCCTTTGAATGTTTCATTTTTAGAATCCGAATTAGGCGTAAACACATTGGGCATAAAAAACCGAACTTCGGGACGAACATACACCTTTGCCGAAGCAGAATCCGAACACCCAAACCGATTCGTCACCCGCAAACGCACCGACAACCAACCCGTATCTTTGTTGAAAATCACAGTCGGATTTTTATCCGTCGAAAAACCATAACCCTTTGGAAAAAACCATCGCCAACTCGTCACGTCACGCGAAGACGAATCCAAAAACGAAACACGCGGCTCGATATTTGTCGGGGTTTTAGGCGAAAAATCAAAACCTGCACGCGGATTGGGGTCAATGCGAATCCAATCGGGATAAGTCGCCGATTTTGTGCAACCAATCGGCGACACCACACGCACGGAAACGGTATAAGTTCCCGCGTTGGGATACGTATGTTCAGCATCAATGCTTCGGACGGTCGTGCCGTCGCCAAAATTCCATGTCACGTTGTAAGTCGAGTCAACGGGAATAGACCTGTTCTTAAATTTTACTTTTCCGGGCGCGCAACCGACGTAACTGTCGGGTTCGATAATCAAAATCGCGGGCGCAGGATTCCATGCAAAGCTAAAAACGGTGTCTTCTCGACAACCATATCGGTCAATCAGCGAAAGCCTCACGCGCTTGTCGCCCGGCGTTTGAAAAAAGTGAGAAGGATTTAATCTATTCGTATCGGGGCGCGTTGAATCGCCATAATTCCAAATATATCTGACGATGTCACTGGTCAAAGCAGACGTATTTCTAAACGAAACCGCACCCGCCGTGCAAGTATCGTAACGAAAAGTGCCGTTTGCGTTCACGCCCACCGTCCCAATTCGCACCGTGATAAACGCCGAATCGCCGCAACTTGTATTCGGATTTAAATACATCGCGCCGCGATAAGTTCCCGTATCGGGAAAGACAAAACTGCCGTCCCAACCATTCGATTCTTGAATCGTGCCGTTGATATTAAATCGCCAAAGCGTTGAAAAAACGTTGGCGCGTTCGGTACTCAAATTGCGCAACGTAATGTTAAACGTGTCGCAGGTGCGGATAAAATATTCTTTCGGAGCCACCGAATCGGCATCTATTTTAGGCGAAATACTGCGTTTGCAAGGTTCTACATTGAACTGAAAATCTCGAAATGTCGTACCCATCAAAATGCCATTTCGATATTCTTTAATACAAACGCCCACCACATAATTGCCTTGCACAAGTGGCATTCCCGTAATGAAACCCGTCACGGGGTCAATGCGCATCACGGGCAACGCATTTGGACCAAACGGATTGATACCCGTAAAACCGGGTTTGTACGAAACGCTCGTGAAAGGCGCGTTGCAAGCAATGCCGCTCGTGCCTGTACAATTCGTGCCGTTGGTTCCCGTATTCGGCGAATTGCAAAATTCATATACCAAATCGTCGCTGTCGGGGTCGGTGGCAGAATGGTCGAAATTGAACGGCTCGCCTTGACAAATCACCGTCGGCGGAAATACATTGAAATCGGGGCTGCCGTTGTTTCCATTTTGTCCTTCGGGCGTGATTTCTGTGAAATAAATCGCGCCTGCCGAACTTGGAACCTGTATGTTACTAATCAAAGCATTTCGGCAACAAACCCGCGCTACGATGCGATACGTTTCGGTCGAAATGGGCAACGAAACCAACGTATTTTGCGCAACCGAATCTAAATAATAATCGGCTTGTTGCACGCACACATACGAAGGAATGGTCAAACAAGGATAATTCGGCGGGTCAACGCTGCGGATAGACGTGGTTTTGAGCGAGCAAATCACCGTCCGAACAGGCGTTGCCGAATTGCCCAAATAGATGGAAATGCTGAGTGTTTTGGCATATTGCGAATTGGTAATTTTTGAACAATCGCGATACAAACGCGCAGCAATGTTATACGTGTTGGTGGAACCATTACGCGAAACAAATTTTTGATTGACAATGCCGCCCACAATGTGCGAACCATGCGCCGTCGAAATGCTTGAAAACAAGCAACAAACGAGAAAAATGTATTGAAATATTTTGTTCATCTTGTAAGAAAGGTTTTGTTGTGATGCTTTTTTTTTATTTTTTATTGATGGAAATGTCGAATTTTGAAATAAAATTAAGACTTTTAGTGGAAATAACTACTTTTTGATGAAATAAATTTTGATAATAATGTGATTTTAACATTTAAAAGCCAAAAGTTCAATAAATACTAATACGTTTTAAAATGTCATTTCGATGCTTGACCATTTAAAAAAGCTATTTTTTTTACAAAAAAAATGTATCCATCAAAAACGCATCAAAAATGCCCCCCCCCAGTATAAACCGATTTTTCGAGGCGTTTTTCAAGTTTTTTTCAAAATCTTTTAGCATTTTTAAATTCCTTTTTTTAAAAATTACTCAACAAAATCAGTTTATAAACGTTTCGATAGAATAAAAAATCTTCAATTATATTTTCTTAAAAAAAACCTGAAAAATGAATTTTCGTTTATCTTTTTTATTCCTTTTTTTTTGTAATATTTTGCAAGCGCAAAACATGTTCACCCTTTCAGGCTACGTGCGCGATGCCAAAACCAACGAAACGCTGGTGGGAGCCAATATTTACAACAAAGAAAAAATTGTGCAAGGCACGATTTCCAATCCTTACGGCTTCTATTCCTTGACGTTGCCACAAGGCGAATACAAAATTGTTTTTTCGTTTATTGGCTATCCAAACAAAGAAGTTATCGTAGATTTAAACAAAAACCAAATATTAAATGCCGAAATGTCCGAAGGCGTACAAATGGAGGAATTTGTCGTCACCGCCAAACAAGCCGATGAAAACGTTAGTTCTACCAAAATGGGAACCGTCACCGTTGCCGCCGAACTCACCAAAAAATTGCCCGCTTTGATGGGCGAAGCCGACATTTTGAAAACCATTCAACTCATTCCGGGCGTAAAAGCGACCGAAGGCAGTTCGGGTTTTTACGTGCGAGGCGGCGGACCCGACCAAAATTTGGTCTTGTTGGACGAAGCGGTGGTTTATTCGCCCGGTCATTTACTTGGTTTTTTCTCAATTTTCAATGCCGATGCGATTAAAAATACAACGCTCATCAAAGGAAATATGCCCGCTCAATATGGCGGACGTTTGTCATCTGTCGTGGATATTCAGATGAAAGAAGGCAATAACAAGACGTTTGGCGTGGACGGCGGCATCGGCTTGATTGCCTCGCGACTGACCGTAGAAGGTCCGATTCAGAAAGAAAAATCTTCATTTATCATCTCCGCACGTCGCACGTATGTCTTGGATTTGTTGCAACCTTACATCAATACGACCAGATTTGCAGGAACGAATTATTATTTTTACGATTTAAACGCAAAAGTAAATTATCAAATTTCAGAAAAAGACCGCGTTTATTTGAGCGGCTATTTCGGGCGCGACATTTTCAGTTTTAATTCTAAAACACAAGGTTTTGGTTTCAAAATGCCTTACGGAAATGCAACGGGAACGCTGCGTTGGAACCACGTTTTCAATCCAAAACTTTTTGCCAATATTTCTGCAATTTACAACGATTATGATTTTGCAATCGGTGGCGGACAAGACGTTTTTCAGTTCAAACTTTCGTCGGGCATTCGAGATTGGAACGGCAAAATTGACTTCGATTATTCGCCAAATTACCGAAACGCCGTCAAATTTGGCGTAAATTATACGTTCCACCGCCTCACGCCAAGCGTCGTGACGGCGACCAATGGGCAAGAACAATTTTCAAATAATTTGAAACCAAAATTGGCGCACGAAATCGCCACTTACATCAACGACGATTATAAAATTACGGACGATTTGAGCCTCTATTTGGGGCTTCGCGGCGGCGTGTTCACGCACGTGGGACCTTACAAAGCGTTCAAAAGCAACGAAATTGTGAAAAGTTATCCGTTCATCGAGCCGCGTTTTAGTGGAAAATATGCTTTCAACAAGCAAAATTCCGTCAAATTTGGCGCAACGTTTAGCAATCAATTTTTGCATTTGGTGTCAAATTCGACTTCGACTTTGCCCACCGATGTTTGGGTTCCCAGCACCGATGTTGTGCGACCGCAACAAGGTTGGCAATACGCATTGGGCTATTTTCGGAATTTCAACGACAATATGTACGAGTTTTCTGCCGAAGTTTATTATCGCGGTTTGAGAAATCAAATTGATTATCCCGACAATTATGTCCAAAATGGCGCACGAGACGTAGAAGAAAATTTCGTTTTCGGAAGCGGTCGCGCCTATGGATTGGAGTTGTTTTTAAAAAAATCGAAAGGAAATCTAAACGGTTGGATTGGCTACACGCTTTCCAAAACCGAACGTTCGTTTCCCGACATCGAAAACGGGCGTTGGTATCCCGCCACTTACGACCGCGTTCACGATGTTGTGTTAGTCGCGAATTATCAAATTTCTAAAAAATGGGAGTTGGGCGGCAACTTCATCTACGGAACGGGCAGCACATTTACGCCTTTGTTGCGCTTGTTTCTCATCAATCAAACTTTTCAACGCGATTACGGGTCGCGCAATTCGGCGCGATATTCAGACTATCACCGATTCGATTTTGCGGCAACTTTCACCCCAAAACCCAATTCCAAAAAACCGTTTACTTCCACTTGGACATTTTCGGTTTACAATACCTACAATCGGTTGAATCCTTTTTTCGTATATTATAATATTCAATCCGATTTGCAAGCAGGAACGGCAAAGGCAACTGCGCTTAAAGTGACCTTGTTTCCCGTGATTCCGTCCATTACTTGGAATTTTAAATTCCGACAAAAACCCAAAAGTTCGGATAATAAATTCTAAAAAAATAAATAAAATTTAAAAATTCTTTCGAGAATTGATTTAAAAATTCTTTTTTTATCGAACTCCTTTCACAATGGTCGAAAAGGGGGAAAAACATTGTACCTTTGCGGCGCATTTTTCAATTTTTTGTTGAAAAATAGCCCCCCCCCAGTATTCCGACGTTAAAAAGTAAATTTTTTATCAAAAAATGACAAATTACGGTCAACTTCCGAATTTCAAAAGTCCCGCGTATGTGTTGCACGAATCGCTGTTGAAAAAAAATTTGGAACTCCTCAAACACGTCCGCCAAACGGCAGGCATTGAAATTATTTTGGCGTTTAAAGGCTTTTCGATGTGGTCAACTTTTGACCTCGTTCGACAGTATTTAGACGGCGCAACGGCAAGTTCGCTCAACGAAGCGCGTTTGTGTTTCGAGGAAATGAAAACGCCTTCGCACACCTACATGGCGGCGTATATTCCCAACGAATTTGACGAAATCATGCAAATTAGTTCGCATATCACGTTCAATTCGGTCAGTCAATATGCGTTTTATATTGATAGAGTTAAAAATTTCAAAGCCCATCACATCAGCGTCGGCATTCGGGTGAATCCTGAATATTCGGAAGTCGAAACGGCGTTGTACAATCCCTGCGCCGTCGGCAGTCGTTTGGGTGAAATGGTTGAAAATTTTGATATTTTTAATGGCGAAATGCCCGAAGGTTTGGAAGGTTTGCATTTTCATGCGCTTTGCGAATCAACGAGTTATGAGTTAGAAAAAGTTTTAATAAACTTTGAAGAACGCTTTGGAAACTGGTTGCCCAAACTGAAATGGGTGAACATGGGCGGCGGTCATTTGATGACCCGCGAAGACTACGACATCGAACATTTGGTGAAAGTTTTAAAAAATTTTAAAGCCAAATATCCAAATTTGACCGTCATTTTGGAACCCGGAAGTGCCATTGCTTGGCGCACGGGCGACTTGGTGGCAACCGTTTTGGACATCGTCAACAGTCGCGGCATCAAAACCATCATGCTCGACGTTTCGTTCACCGCCCACATGCCCGACACGCTCGAAATGCCCTATCGCCCGCGCATCGTGGGCGCGCACGACCCGTCCGAAACGACACCCCCCAGTATGTTGTTCAGAATTGGCGGCATGAGTTGTCTTTCAGGCGATTACATGGAGGCTTATGCCTTTGAAAACGAACCCAAAATTGGCGATTTAATCGTTTTTGAAGACATGATTCACTACACGATGGTCAAAACCACGACTTTCAATGGCGTTGGACACCCCGATATTTCGATTTTAAAACCCAACGGAAAATATAAAATTGTACGCCGTTTTGGTTACAAAGATTTTAAAAATAGACTTTCTTAAATGAGATATTTAGCAAAAACCTTTGCAGGTTTAGAAAATGTATTGGCTGCCGAATTGAAAGAATTGGGCGCACAAAATATCGAAATCATCAAGCGCGGCGCAACTTTTGAAGGCGATTTGGCGATGTTGTATCGCACAAATTTGGGACTTCGCACGGCGTTGCGCATTCTCGTTCCCGTTCGTGCCTTCCGCGCAACGAACGACCAAACGTTATACGAACAAGTAAAAAGCATTGATTGGCAGCGTTTCATCACCTTGCGACAAACTTTTGCCGTTGATGCCGTCGTGCATTCTACCATTTTCACGCATTCGCAATTCGTGGCGTTGAAGGTGAAAGATGCCATTGCCGACCGTTTTAGAGCCGACAACCGCGACCGCCGCCCATTTGTGAACTCCGAACGCCCCGATTTGCTCGTCAATGTCCACATCAACGAAGACCAAGTTACGATTTCGCTTGATTCTTCGGGCAAATCGCTTCACCAACGCGGCTGGCGCGAAGAACAAACCACTGCCCCACTCAACGAAGTTTTGACCGCAGGCATTTTGCGCTTGACGGGTTGGAACGGCGACGTTCCGCTCGTTGATGCCATGTGCGGCAGCGCAACATTGCCCATCGAAGCCGCATTGTTGGCAACCAACACCCCCCCCCAGTATAGACGCGAATATTTTTGCTTCAAATCGTGGAAAAACTTTGATGAAAGCCTTTTCAAAGCCATTGAAAACGAATTTGCGGCTAAAAAGCAGCATCTTCACGTACCGATTTTGGGTTCTGACATCAATAAATCGGCAATTGAAATTGCAGAAAAAAATATACAATCCGCTCGTTTAAAAAATCGAATCAAAATTGAATATGCCAATTTTTTTGAACGCATGGGCGCAGATGTGATAGAAGATTACGAAATTGCGCAAGAAAGAGCCGCCGCCGCTTTTGCCGAAGAAAGCATCA
>JBJOPA010000275.1:0-5727 GCA_046051005.1 Bacteroidota bacterium | reverse complement strand
TTTTGTTTGTCCCAATGCCCCCCCCCCCAGTATCCAAGCAAAAAATGGCGCAAAAAGACAGCACAATTGCCCAATTGACGCATCGTTTAGACAGTTTGGAACATCGAAAAGTCATTTATATCCTACAAAAAGGCGATAGATTGAGCGACTTGGGCATGCGTTTTTTCCATCATCTCGATTCGGGCTATCGGATTGGGCGCGAAAACGGAATCCTCTCGCCCGAACAATGGACGCACCTAAAACAAGGCGATACACTCCGTATTTCGCTATAAAAAAAAGTGAAAAATGAGCAACAGCTTATTTTTCACTTTTTTTTGAAAACAAAACACTTTCTAGTGATTGTCGTCTTGAAAAACTTCGATTTCATGCGTTTTGACGACCAAATCCGTAAATTTTCCACGAAAACGAGTCGCTTTCACGATGTGATTGTCAATCCAATGATAGTTTCCACCGCGTGGTTTATTGAGCAACAACGCATGATATTTGAAACCATGTTTCAGCAACCACGTTTCCGTAATCTCCCGATGTTCGTCGGTTCGGCTGGTAAAAAACGTGATAATATGCCCTTCGTCATACCATTTATTGACAATTTTTAGCGCGTCGGTGTACGGCAAACACGTTGCCATGCGTTCGGGTTCTTCATTCGGAACGTCGTCACAAATTGTCCCATCTATGTCTATTAAATAATTTTTTACACCGTGATGCAAAACAGGGCTGACGTGTTGCCCTTTCGCATCAAAAGCCTGCGCCAGTTGATGATTATCTTCCATCTAATTTTTTTTATTTTTTTTTGAATGATACATTAAATTGGTTTTACCTCGCAAGGTAGCCGCAAAGTTACGACCTTTTTTGATGCGGAAACTATTTTTTAGACGTGAAACCGCAAAAAATGTTACTTTTGTGGCTAAAATTTATTTCACCAAAATCATAAAAATCAAAAAATGCGCATCGTCGGCGATATTCCACATCCATATTTGAAAATTTCTATTTTCAAAATGGACAATAAACTTTCTGTCAAATTTGAAACAGGTTTGTTAGAACAAATCTATAAATTTCGCAATGATTTTCCAACCGAAAACGTAGAAGATTTGAAGCGTTTGGTCACGCCCGCCTTCATCGAATCGGTCGAAAAAACGTTTGAAACCATGCAAATTCAACGTCTTCACGCGCTCGAAGCTGCCGCCAAAACAGACGAACAAGACGACTTGCCCATCATCATTTAATCAAATTTTTTTTAAAAAAAAAGTCAAAAATAGCCACCCCCCAGTATTTCCCCCCTCAATCCCCCCGAAAGGAGGAAGAAAGTTGCTTTTTTTGAGATTTATAACGCTTCTATTTTCGCGGATTTTAAAAATTCAGTATTTTTATAATCGGTCAAATCGTGTATGGACGGCACAATAGAAACATAGCCCGCTTCTAATGCGCCAATGTCGGATTGGTTTTGGAGGTCGTCGCAATGAAATTTTCCAGTGAGCCAATAATATGTTTTTCCGTTCGGGTCTGTGTTTTCCACAAAATCTTCTTCCCAACGCGCTTCTGCCTGCCGACAAATCTTGAACCCTTTGATGTCCGAAATAGGTAGTTTTGGTACATTTACGTTCAATAAAATTTTCCTATCCAAGCAATTTTTTAGCATAAATTTGGTAACTTTTTTCGCCACGATGGTTGCCGCATCGAAATCGGCATCGTGAGAAAAATCGAGCAACGAAAAACCTACCGACGGAATGCCTTCCACCGAACCTTCCATCGCCGCAGACATGGTTCCGCTATACAAAATATTGATAGACGCATTAGAACCATGATTAATACCTGAAACCACCAAATCAATTTTTCGACCTTTCAAAATGGCGTGTTTGGCTATTTTGACGCAGTCCACAGGCGTTCCCGTGCATGCCCATGACTCGATGCCTTCAAATTTATCTACTTTTCGGAGGCGAATGGGGTCATAAATCGTTATCGCGTGTCCTTTTGCAGATTGCGGCGTTTCGGGCGCAACCACAATCACTTCGCCCAAGCCGCGCACCGCTTCCACCAACGCGGCAATGCCTTTGGCGTGAATGCTGTCATCATTGGTGACTAAAATCAAGTTTTTTTTCATCTCGAAAATCTATTTTTAACGCTATTGTTAACTTAAAAATTGAACTATTTTTTCATAAACAGTCTTGTGTTGCAAAGAATGTCCCAAGCCTTTGGTGCGTAGGAAATCTGAATTTTTCCAAATGCTGTGGCACGTTTCTGAACAAGCAATTGCCGCAATCGGGTCGTTTTCGTCGTGAACAAACAAACAAGCTGTCGCCGTTTTGAAACTTTCGGGCATTTGTTTTACGAAATTTTCGACGCAATAATAACTCGTTTCGTTGCCGTCCACTGCATATACTTCGTGGTCTAATTGCTTCCGAATGCGACCGTTGAAACCGATAATATCTTGATAAGTATTGAACAAACTATCCAAATCATAGGGCGCAGCCATGAAAACAACCTTTTTTAAGGTTCCGTCAATGGGGAAAATAGGCGCGTGACTCAGAAAATAACCTATCGCCATGGCTCCTGCCGAATGACCAATTAACATCGTCGGTGCGTAATGCGTTACCACCGTTTGCATCATTTGGGCGTATAACAAAACATTGAAATAAGGATTGCCGCTGCCGCCGTGCGCGGGCGCGTCAAACATCACGACTCTAAAACCTTGTGTTTGCAAGACGTTTGCCAATGTTCGCCATCTCGCGGAATTGCTTTCCCAACCGTGCATCAATAGCACCGTTTTGGAAGCATCGCCGCCGAAATCGTAGCACGCAATCGAAATTTCGTTTAAATAAAGCGTCGTTTGTTCGCTCTTTTCTAAATAAGTGCGGTCTTTTTCTTTTAAACGTCCTTTTCTTGGGGTAGAAAAAATGTGAAATGCAAACTTGCCCGCCCGCGTGGGCGAGAGGTAAGAACCAAGGTTCAAACCATTTTTTACAAGCTGGATAGTCGCTTTGCTTTGCCACGTTTTTAAACGGTGAGATAGGTTGGAAGACATAAAAAAGAACAAAATTTCTTGAAAAATCGTAAAACAAAGCGCAAAAATAAGAAAAATATCTTTACACCCTAAAAAAAACATACCCCCCAGTATCCAAGCACCAAAAGACGTTTTTTTCTTAATAAAATCATAAAAATCAAACCTTTATCCAATAATTTTTAAAGATTTAACGTTTAAAAAAATATGCTTTTCAGATTGTTTTATTTTTAATCACATTTCAAAATAAAATAAAATAATTCACTCCATTTTATTACGTCATCTCGAAAATAATTTTGCTATGAAGCCCACTCGTTTGCTCGTTTATTTATTGTTCATCACCCTTTGTTTGCCTTCCAAAACCATTGCCCAAGAATTGTATGAAATACAGTTTAAAGACAATCAAAACATCTCCTATGTCGGGTTGTTGGTTTATTTTAATGAAGAAAAGGTCTATATGCGCGTTTCGTATAACAATAAAAATAAGTATCATGTTGTCAACACCGATTACCAGCTCAAAAATGGTACGGACACACGCGGAAGAAAATATTACGCCCTCATCGGAACCAATACACGTTACTTCACGTCGCCCGCAGAACCTTCGGGATATTCGCCAGACCACCTCATTTGGATTAAGAATGGCGGCAACGAACCCCTCATTACCCCCAATTTGAACAACATGCAAAACGCAAAACGCGCCACTTTGTTCAAAGCATTGGCAGCCAACACCATGACCGATACGTATCTCAGACGTTTCTACGGAAATGCTGAAAATGATTATATCGCCCTCAAAAAACGCTTTAAACTCGACAAAAATGTCCCCCCCCCAGTATCCACGACCAATACAGGCGGCGCGTCAAAAATGCACTTGCTCGTCATTGCAAATACAGCTATCGGAGACATCGGACAGAGTTGTGTCATTGACCAACGGAATTTGTTAGCCGAATTTAAAGGCATCGCCGAAACATTGAACATGGGTTTTCAACCGTATCTAATTAACGGTGAAAGTTTTTCAAAAGAAAATTTACAAGCCACCCTCCAAACCATGAAGCCCGCAAAGAACGACGTGGTCGTGGTGATTTACAGAGGGCATGGCTACCGTTTCAAGAATCAAACAAAGCCTTACCCGCAATTGGATTTGCGTTACTCGAACTACAAACGGGTGTCCGAAAACACGTCTATCAACCTCGAAGAAGTGTATTACGCCGTCACGAACAAGGGCGCAAGGCTGAATATTGTGTTGGCGGATTGTTGCAACAACGAAATAGGTCTCAATCAAATGACGAGTTCTGATTTCATGGCGATGCAATCGAACCGCAATTATAGCGACACCCGTTTGGGGCGTTTGTTCCTCAAATCTTCGGGCAACCTCATTGCGGCGGCTTCTACGGCGGGTGAAGTGTCTTGGGCAAACAATTCCAACGGCGGTTTTTTCACTGTCAGTTTTTTGCAGGCATTGCGCGAAGAGATTGGGTATCTTGGAAAAGGAGACGCAAACTGGAACAATTTGTTGAACACAACCGTTCAATCGGCGCGGTACAAGTCATCGAACACGGCGTGCGCGAACTGTACACAACAGAACGGTATTTTTTATTCTACCATCACGTACCGATAATTTAAAACAAGAAAGATGAAAAATAAAATAGTTTATGCCTTAAAAATGGCTTTTGTTGCCGTTGTTTTGTGGGGCGTGCAAGGTTGTAAAGAACGTGATTTGGTGAAACGGTATCAGAACGCCGTCAAAAATGCAAGCCGCGTGGCTTTTTATGAAATTGACGAATTTCCTACGGAAAAGACCGAACAACAAAAAGCAAAAGAATATATAAATGATTACGAGATAAAAAGAACCATTTCATTGGACGAAACGGTTGCCGATTCTGTGAAAAAGGAGTTGTCAAATTGGTCGAATTACGACACGACGAACGTAAAATCTTGTCCATTTGTGGCAAAATACGCGCTCTTGTTTCAACAAAAAACGACAACTGCGTTGGTCGTGTTGGGCGTTGCGCCGTGTGGTCGGGCAGTTTGGTCAGGTTCGGACGCAACGTGGGAAACAAAAACGGTAGAACTCGCCGCGACAAACCAAATTGAAAATTTATTGCATAAAATTGCAACAAAATAATAATGATGTTGCGTATAATATGGTATAAAGTCTTTGTTTATAAAGATATATTTAATAATACCAGGTGCGGTTGGATTTCTTGCAAAGGAATCTAACCGTTTTTTTATGTAAAAAAGAGTACCCCCCAGTATGTTTGCCCAAAATCTGCCTCAATTTGGGATATGTTTTTTTTCACCTTGAAAAACTTCTTTGCAGATTGTTTTTAAAATTTTTATTCCTATAAAAATTTCTTTGTTCGAGGCATTGAAATGCCTCGTTACAAAAATATTGTCCCTACGGGACATGTTGGATTTTGTTCAGATTCTTTTTTTCATTCCGTAACACCGCGAGGTGTTAAAACGCCACGCTAATATAACGGTCGTCCTACGGACTATTTGTAAAAAGGGTAAAAAAAAAGTCCCGTAGGGACGGTTGTTATATTAGCGTGGCGTTTCAACGCTTCGCGTGGGACGGGAAACGTTTTTTCAATCTGTTTTTAAAATTTTTATCTCTATAAAAATTTCCCCGTTCGAGGCATTGAAATGCCTCGCTACAATAGGATTGTCCCTACGGGACATGTTGGATTTTGTTCAGATTCTTTTTTTCATTCCGTAACACCGCGAGGTGTTAA
>JBJOPA010000274.1:0-12132 GCA_046051005.1 Bacteroidota bacterium | reverse complement strand
TTTTTAAAATATTAACAACAAAATAATTTTTATCTTATGAAAACAATTCATGCGTTGCTGATTGCGGTGGACGAATACGCCGTTCCTGCCCACAATCTTTTCGGTTGCAAAAACGATGCGACCGCTTTTGGGGATTATCTCGAACAATTTGCGGCAGCCCACCAATTCAATTTCCGTCAAAATCGTTTGTTCGACCGCGCCGCCACCCGCGCCGCCGTCATCGAAAATTTTAAAACGCATTTCAAAGAAGTCAAAAAAGACGATGTTGCGGTCATTTTTTATAGTGGTCACGGTTCACAAATGCCCGCGCCGCCCGAATGTTGGGAGGAAAGCGACGGCATGTTAGAAACAATGGTCTTACACGACTCTCGATTAGCCAACGGACGCGATTTGGCGGATAAAGAATTTGCATCTTTGTTATACGATGCCCTCAACGGAAAAGGCGCGCATGTTTTGGTGGTGACGGATTGTTGTCACGCAGGCGGCAACACGCGAGCGGTCACGACGCGCAGTCGCATGGCTCCGCCGAACCCAAGAATGCTTGATTTTGCTACGTTTCAAGGCTTCGACACCTACGAAGATACGCCAAACGGCAAACGCCCGCCCGCGCTTGCACACCTACAACTCGCCGCCGCACGCGCCGACCAAACGGCAAAAGAAACCGACATTGATGGCAAACCGCGTGGCATTTTTACCGCCACGCTCCTCGAAACGCTGCAACAATCGGGTGGTCAACTGAACTATGACGAACTCATCGAACGCTTGGGCGCACGGGTGGGGTTGCGTTCAGAAGCCCAAAATCCGCAATTGTTTAGCTACGAAACGTCGAGCAGAATCGGCTTTTTGGGACAAACGTTGACGCAAAAAATGGACACGTATTCCATGACTTTCGATGCCAATCGGGGTTGGGTGGTGTCGGCGGGTCAGATTCAGGGTGTGTCGGAAGGCAGCGTGTTTGGTTACAACGGCGGTGTTCAGCAGTTGCGTGCGGTGGCGGTTTCGCCTTCGGATTGCGTGGTGGAAGGGCAAGGTTCGGATATGAAAAATTTTGATAAAAATCTTCAATTCGAGCTTCAATTTTTGAAAACACCGTCGCGCCTTTTGTCGCTTGGTTTTGATGAAAAATGTAAGAAACAAACGGTCAATTGGATAGCGACGCAGCTTTCAAACGGCGTTTTTCCGATGCTAAAACGTTCGGATACTGGGGGGGGGGACTTGGTGGTGCGCCCGTTGGGAAATGCGCTCATTTTGACGCGCCCCGACAGCGAAGTGCCGCTTTTTCGCCGCATTGAAGTGACGGGCGAATCTTCGATTAGTGCTTTTTTGAGCGACGTGCAAACCGTCGCACTTTGGTACGAACGCCGCGCTTTTACGAATCCCAATACGTCTTTGGCTGACGATTGCTTGAAAATTGAGGTGCAAGACGCAGCAGAAATGCCTGTTTTGTTGGATAAAAATACCAATTCCTATGTTTTTCGGCAGCCTTCGCTCACGCAAACGGTGGGCATGGTGGTGAAAATAACGAACCAATCGGACCAAGATTTGTGGATTAGTGCCGTCAATTTTGGGTCAGATTTTGGCATTGACAACAGCCTTCTGGCAAGAGAATTGTTAGCCGCAGGCGCAACGACTTTCATAAAATATAAAAATAGAAAAGCCTTGCCGCTTTCGGTTCGCAAAGAATATCAAAATTGGAACATCAATGAAGTATTAGAATATTTTAAAATTTTTGCTTCAAATGTGGAATTGCAAACCAGTTTTTTGAATCAAGATGGCTTGCCATTGGACGTATCCATAACCAAACGCTTGGCAATTGGCGACATTGACACGCCGATTGCAGATTGGCGGACGTTCGATTTTGCGTATTCCATCGTTTGCGATTTGCCGAGCGTAAGCGTCACGGAAGGCAAAAATGCGGCGGTGAGTAGCCTTGAAATCGTTACGCCCAAAGGTTTTTCTGCCAATGCCGCCTTCAATTCTACGGCAAATACGAAGCGGAGTTTGACTGCGATGCGCACGCCAAATATGTTGGGTTTTGAAAAAGTGACGCTGAATGAAAGCGTTTCCAACACGTCAAAAATGGACGTTTTGGAGTTGGAAAATGTGCAAAAAGGCGCGCTTTCTCGCCAAACGCCGCTCAAAATAAACGTAACTACGGTCAATGAACCGATGGTGGCGTTGGCTTTTGACCCCGTTTCAGAGCTTTGGATTCCCGTCGGAACGGGCGACAAAGGCAAGGTAGAAATCACGACGTTGCCCGAACCGAGCATGACGACCCGTAGTTTGGGCGGTTCCATCAAGATTTTTTTTCAAAAATTAATTATCAAACCGTTGACGGGCGAATTTGATTATCCGTTGTTGCGGTTGGCACAATTTAATGACGATTTTACGCATTTTGAATACGTTTCTGACAAATCTGACATTGTGGAAAAAGTGGCGGCGGCGCAACATATTTTCGTTTTCATTCATGGAATAATTGGTGATACCGAAGACATGCCCAACGTTTTGAGCCGCATTCGGCAGCAAAATACTGGGGGGGGGGCAAATTTTGCTGATTGCGCGCTCTTGACGTTCGATTACGAAAGTCTCGGAACCACCATCACCGACACGGCGGGCGAACTCAAACGCCGTTTAGAAAACATCGGACTGACCGCAGGACATGGAAAAACGGTCGAAATTATCGCCCATTCGATGGGCGGTTTGGTGAGCCGATATTTTATCGAAAAGTTGGACGGCAACCAAATCGTCACGCGATTGATTCAACTCGGAACGCCTAATTTGGGTTCGGAATTGTCTGATATTGCAAATATGGTGAAAACTTTTACCACGATGGCGGCAAATTCGAGTGCCGTGACGGGTTGGTTGGGCTATTTGGCAAAAGCTGGAAATTGGATTTTTGGTAAAATGTTATATACGTTGAGCGTTGATATGAATCCAAAATCCGAATTTTTGAAGACGTTGAATGATGGGACAGACCCTAAAATTCCGTATTTCATCATCGCGGGCAATACGTCGCTCATCAGCACGACGCAACCCGAAAAGGCGACTTTTATTCGGAAAATTATCAATAATTTACAACAACGCGGCGTTTATGAAGGGTTTGATTTGGCAATTTTTCAAGAATCGAACGACATCGCGGTGAAAACGGCGAGTATTGAAAACATTACGGAGGGCAAAAAACGGCAGTTTCCGACGGTTTCAAAAGTCGTAGCGAGCGACCATGTTAGCTATTTTATTGACCCCGACAGCTATTCCATTTTGGGAGAAGTATTGAAAAAATAAACAAAAAATAAATATCAAAAAAGCCTCGCGCATACGTGTACGAGGCTTTTTTGATGCCCAAAATGGGTTTTATACTGGGGGGGCATATTTTTTTAAAAAATAAAAAAGCACTGTTACCCCGCAAAACGAGAACAGTGCTTTTTTGGTGGACATCGAAAAAATGATGCCTTGCGAAATTAGTTTTTCGCAAATTTGCCAAATTTTTTGTTAAACTTGTCAATACGACCCGCTGTGTCAACAAATTTGACTTTACCCGTGAAGAATGGGTGAGAAAAAGACGAAATCTCTACTTTCACCAATGGGTATTCTTTACCGTCTTCCCAAATAACGGTGTCTTTTGAGTTCACACACGAGCGAGTCAAAAATTGTTCGTCGTTTGAGATGTCTCTAAACACAACAAAACGGTAATTTTTTGGATGCAAATCCTGTTTCATTCTGTACAAAAATTTTAAAATATCTTCTAAAAAAATGCGTATTTTCCAATTTTCAGAAATTGAGTTTCTGAATTGAGGCGCAAAGGTATATTTTTTTCTTCAAGTTTTTTATTTTTTTTTCAAAAAAAGCAATTTAAAATAGCATTTTGAAGAAAAAATTATTTCCAATTCGTTTTGTTGATGCAAAAAACAACGGTTTCGGGGCGCGAATCGGCGGTGGTGATGTCGGTTGCGCCTAATTTTTTCATTGCCAATTGCGACCGCAAATTTTTGTCGCCGACGTTGAAAATCACATTTTCGACAAATTGGAGGGCGTGATCTATCATCAACGTCTTCATGGCGCGGTTGTACGTACCCCCCCAGTATCGGCACGCCAAAAACGTCCAACCAATCTCGATTTCGTTCTTTTTTTCATCGAAATTATCGAATCGCGAACTGCCGATGATTTCGTTCGTTTTTTTATCTATCACCACAAACGCGGCTTTGGCTATCAGCGCGCCTTTGAAACTTGTTTCTATAAAAACGTCGCGTTTGTAGCGGTCTTTTTGCGGGTGTTGCGCCCAAATGTTGGGGTCGGCGGCAACGGCAAAAAGTGCTTCAAAATCGTCGGCAACCAGCGGTCGCAATCGCACCAAATCATCTTCCAAAATGGTTTTCCAATTGATTTCCATCTTCCAAAAAATAAAAAATTAATAAAATTTTATTGATTCAAAATATCGTGCATTTTTGCTAAAAAATCGCGTCCTGCGTCGGTAAGTGGGGTTAAAACGTTATTTTTTTTGTAGGAATACGCCAAAATTGCTACGTTCGAGGCAATAATTTCGTCGGGGTGAATGATGTAATCGGTGTTGTATTTTTGCTGAAAAATGGGGACAATATCCTTTGTCCGAATGGTGCTGCGCGACCCGCCAACGGTGATGATGTTGGTTCCTTGCGGCGTTTTTTCGACTTCAAAATATTCAAAAAAGAACCAAGGCATGTTCGGATTTCCTGCGCGGTCGGGCGCGAGATACATGAGTGGCATTGCTTCTACGTTGCCTTCGTTGGTGACGAGGGTGGTCGTCCAGCCCAAATCGGTTCCGTCGGGGTTCGTGATGAGGCGTTCGGCGAGGGTGTCGCCTATCAACAATTTGCCGTCGCGAACGGGGCGAAAGCCAATTTGAGCGTAGAGTTGATATTTTTTTTGCAAATGTGTTCGCGTGTAAATGTGCGAAAGCTCGTGCAAAAGGGTTTTCAACATTTCGTCGTTGTTGCGTTGATTGAGCGCGCTTTGGGGAATGAAAATGGTGTTTTGGCGCGTAAAAAACACGTCATCGCCGTAGGTTTTTCCTTGAATTTTCGCCAATAAAACTTTTTCAGGGAAAAATGTAGGCGACATTTTGGTGGCATATTCGTAAGTTTCTTTCAATATGTCGTTCAAAAAACGTTGCTCGTCGGCGGTGAAATCGGCAACATCGCTGCGCAACAAATTTTGATAAGCTGCCAACAATTGCGGACGACCAGCGGGCGCGCCGATTTTGTTTTTTTGAAGTTGATAACTCATTTCTGCGGTCGTGATGCGGGCGAAAAAGCCGTCGCAAGTGTCGGTTGTGATGGCAGTTTGGGCGGCGGTTTGGTCGAGCAAAATAAATTTTTGCGTTGCAGAAACGGTTACAATTTTTCCAGAAGGCTCATTTTTACAAGCAAAAACGATGGAAATTGAAAAAATGAGCGCAAATATGCGTCGGATACTGGGGGGGGGCATCAAAGTAGATTTCACGATGTAAATTTTATTTTTTTTTATGAATTTTATTTTTTTCTGTCCAATTTTCAAAAAAAAGCTTTCAAAATCGGGGTCAAAATTAGAAATATTCGGGGAGTTTTGTAGCAATTGAAAAAAAAGTAGTCTTGTAACGCAACGAATTTGAGTTTTCAGACGTTTTTTGAGAGGTTTTTTGTAGAAGCCTTAAAAAAAAGATGTTCTTTTTTGAAAAAAATTATACCTTTGCACGCTGAATTTTGAAAAAATATGAAATCAAAAATAATATTTGCCGTTTTAACCTTTACGTTTTGGTTCGGCTTTCCAAGTTGTAAGAACGAATTTGAAAAAGTTCGTACTAGCAACGACAACTCCGCGATGGCGAAAAAAGCGGACGAATATTACGAAAAAGGCGATTGGCTGAAAGCCCAAATCCTTTACGAAGCCGTGATGCCCAGCATGAGAACCGCCGCAGGCATCGAGCGCATGGCGTTTAGATATTCTTATACGCAATATAATTTGGGAAATTTCGCTTCTGCAAGTTTTTATTTTAAAAATTTTGCAACGACTTACACAAATTCGCCCAATCGCGAAGAAGCGGATTATATGGTGGCATTTTCGGAATACCGAACGTCGCCCAAATTTCGACTCGACCAAGAAAGCACTGAAAAAGCCATCGAAGGTTTTCAGAGTTTCACGAACAACTATCCGCAAAGCAAGCGCGTGAAAGAATGTAACCGTTTGATTGACGAGTTGCGGGCGAAATTGGAAGAAAAAGCATACGACCAAGGGCAACTTTATTTCGACATGCGACAATATCAATCGGCGATTCAGTCTTTTGAAAACATGTTGAAAGAATATCCCGACAGCAAACTCGCCGAACAGGTGCGTTGGCGCGTGTTGCAATCGTCTTTTTTGTTCGCAGAAAATTCGATATTAGAAAAACAAAGCGAACGATTTAATACCGTTCTTGAAAAATATGAAGTTTTTTCGACTAAATTTCCAAAATCGAAATTCCGAGAAAAAGCCATCGATTATTCTAAAATTGCAAATCAAAAAATAAAAGAATTAAAAAATGTCAGATATCAAAGCAAAAGTACAGGGTCTTGACCCTAACGTGACGGCACGCGACATCAATGGTTTGGTGAAAGAAACCGAAAACATTTACGAAACGCTGACCATCATTTCAAAACGCGCCCGTCAAATCGGTGGCGATATGAAATATGAATTGCAACAAAAATTGCAGGAGTTTACCGTAAATTCGGAAACCATCGAAGAAGTTTTGGAAAACAAAGAGCAAATCGAAATTTCAAAATTTTATGAGCGTTTGCCCAATCCAGTCATCATTGCATTGGACGAATATCAGAAAGGAGACATCAAGTTTCGCTACGCAGCAGAAGAAAAAAAGAAAAAAGTATAACTTTTTTTTAAAATCTTTATGCCTCAAAACACATATTCAGCTTAGGCGAATATGTGTTTTTTTTTAGAAAAAAATAGATGTATGAAAGCGAAAAATCATTATTTTGAAGACGTTTTTGACGTGACGCGCCTCGTTCCTCACGGGCGCGTGACGACTTATGGCGCGATTGCCGATTATCTGCAACTCGGTTCGGCGCGCATGGTCGGTTGGGCGTTGAACAAATGCCACGACCGCGACGACGTTCCCGCCCACCGCGTCATCAATAGAAAAGGCGAACTTTCGGGACGACACCATTTTCGCCCACCCGAACTGATGCAACAATTGTTGGAATCTGAAAATGTGGTCGTTGAAAATGATGCCGTGCGCGATTTTGACGCACTTTTCTGGAATCCAAGCATCGAATTGGCAAATTTATAGCCATTTTTAGGCTTGGATACTGGGGGGTAGGCTTTTTTTGTTTTAAACAAATATTTTTTTTATTGAATCCATTTTTTCAAAAAAGTTTTAAGTTTTTTTTGAAAAGAAAGTTCAAATTGGAGAAAAGTTGTAATTTCGCTGCGCATTTTTTCAATACAATAATAGTCGAATTAATCGAAAAACGTATGTCTAAAAAACTTTTTCTCTTGGACGGTCACGCCCTCGTTTATCGAGCGCATTATGCTTTCATGACGCGCCCTTTGCTCAATTCTCAAGGTCAAAACGTATCCGCCATTTCAGGTTTTTTGCGCTCCATGTTGGAGGTGATGAAGAAAGAAAAACCTACGCATTTGGCAGTTTCGTTTGATTTGCCCGGAAAAACTTTTCGACACATCGAATTTGAACCCTACAAAGCCAATCGCGATGCCCAACCAGAAGACATCACATTTGCGATTCCTTATATTATCAGAATTTTGCAAGCCATGCAAATCCCCATCGTCACCGCCGAAGGTTACGAAGCCGATGACGTGATTGGAACCCTCGCCAAACAAGCCGAAAAACAAGATTATCAAGTCTTTATGATGACTCCCGACAAGGATTATGGGCAACTCGTCAGCGAAAAAATCTTTATGTATAAACCCGCTCGAAGCGGAAACGATGCAGAAATTTGGGGCGTAAAAGAAGTATGCGAAAATTGGCAAATTGAAAGTGTTGACCAAGTGATTGATATTTTGGGATTGCAAGGCGATGCGGTGGACAATATTCCGGGCATCAAAGGCATTGGACCGAAAACGGCGGCGGTTTTGTTGGCGCAATACGGTTCCGTCGAAAATATTATCCAAAATGTTGACAAATTGAAGGGAAAACAACAAGAAATGATTCGAGAGCATGCCGAAACAGGCATTTTGTCGAAACGTTTGGCGACCATTGCGCTTGATGTTCCCGTCCAATTTTCAGAAAATGACTATGAAATTAGCAATCCAAATGCCTACAATAAATCCGAATTAACAGATATTTTTAAAACATTGGAATTGCGTACCCTCGCACGAGACATTTTGGGCGCAGCCAATAATGACGACGACGGCGCAACGAAAAATGAGTCCACTCAAAATCAACAACCCTCCAATTTGCAGCAACAACTTGACCTTTTTGGCAACATTGTAGGCGGTGATACTGGGGGGGGCGCATCGGCTCCATTTCAAAGTATTATTGCGGCAAAAAATATCAATAATGTGGAACATGAATACCATCTTGCCGATACGTTTGAAACGCGAAAAGCCTTGATAAAACAGCTTTCCGAAGCAAAAATTATTGCATTTGACAGCGAAACGACCAATATTGATGCCAATGAAGCCGAATTGGTGGGCTTGTCGTTTGCCATGCGTGCGCACGAGGCGTTTTACGTCCCGATTCCAAAAAATCAGGACGAAGCGCAAGCCATTGTAGAGGAATTTAGACCGATTTTTGAAAATAAAGCAATTGAAAAAATTGGACAAAATTTGAAATATGATTTATTGATGCTCAAATGGTATGGTGTGGAAGTGGAAAATGCGCGTTTTGATACGATGCTGGCGCATTATTTGCTCGAACCCGATTTGCGGCACAACATGAATTATATGTCAGAAACCATGCTCGGCTACGCACCCGTGAGCATCGAAACGCTGATTGGAAAAGGCAAAAATCAACTTTCCATGCGCGACATTGCCGTCGAACGGGTCAAAGATTATGCCGCCGAAGACGCAGATATTACGTTTCAACTCTACGAAAACCTCAAAAATAACTTGGATACTGGGGGGGGGGCTATCCCCACACTTTTTGAAAAAGTGGAGATGCCTTTGGTAAAAGTTTTGGTGGATTTGGAGTTTGAAGGCATCAAAGTTGATGGCGATTTTTTGGCAAATTATTCAAAAGATTTAGCCGTTGAAATCCTTGAAATCGAGAAAAAAATACACGATGCGGCAGGCGTTCGGTTCAATATTTCATCGCCCAAACAAGTAGGCGAAGTGTTGTTCGACCGTCTGAAAATGCCTTATCGCTGGAAAAAATCGGGAAAAAGCGACCAATACAGCACCGATGAAGAAAAATTAACGGAATTGAGCTACGAATTTCCCATCGCAAGTTTGATTTTGGATTACAGAAGCATTACAAAATTGCAAAATACGTATGTAGAAGCCTTGCCGCGCATGTTGAACCCCAAAACCAATCGCGTGCATTCGTCGTTCAACCAAGCATTGGCTTCGACGGGGCGTTTGTCGTCGAATAATCCAAATTTGCAAAATATTCCCATTCGTACCGAGCAAGGTGCGCGGGTGCGCGAGGCATTTGTTCCCCGCGATGCCGACCACGTGTTGATGTCTGCCGATTATTCGCAAATCGAACTCCGTTTGATTGCCGAAATTGCCAATGAAACTGCGATGTTAGAAGCGTTTCAACAAAATCTAGACATTCACTTGGCAACGGCTTCCAAAGTCTATGGCGTTCCGCTTGCCGACGTGACAAGCGAACAACGGCGCAATGCCAAAACGGTTAATTTTAGCATTATTTACGGCGCGGGTGCGCAAAACTTGTCGCAACAACTCAAAATTAGTCGCGTCGAAGCCAAAAAATTGATTGACCAATATTTTATCCAATATAGCGGACTGAAAAACTACATGGAAACGGTGATTGAAAATTGCCGAAAAGTGGGTTATGTCGAGACGTTGTTGGGTCGCCGCCGTCCGTTGCGCGACATTGATAGCCGCAATTCGTTGGCGCGCAGCAATGCCGAGCGGGTTGCCATCAATGCGCCGATTCAAGGTTCGGCAGCCGACATGATTAAAGTGGCGATGATAAATATTCATCAAGCGTTGAAGACTCAAAATTTGAAAACCAAGATGATTTTGCAAGTCCATGACGAATTGTTGTTCGACGTGCCGCGCAATGAAATCGAAATCGTGAAACCCATGATTGAAAATCTCATGCGTACCGCCTTGCCAAACCTCAAAGTACCCATCGAAGTCAGCATTGGTTACGGCGAAACATGGCGTTCGGCGCACTAAAAATCATCAATTTCCAATCAAAGAATCAAACATAAAAAAAGCGTTTTTCTATCCGTAGAAAAACGCTTTTTTATTAGAATGGTCAGTTTTAAAATTATTTTTTTACTAATTTTAAATTCAAAATCTTCACGCCGTCGCCGAATAACGAAACGACATAAACGCCCGAAGCCCATTGCTGAATGTCAAAATTGGGCTTGTTTTTTTGCTGCAACACCCGTTTTCCCGACAAATCGGTGACGATGATTTCAAAATTTTTTACAAATCTCAATCCATCTGACACCAATTCTACTGCCGAATTGCTTGGATTTGGCGTTAATCGGGCATCGCCAAAGTCTTTTTGAAGGTTTACACTTTCATTTTTAGAAGCAACGTCGCTGAACAACCATTGATAGCCCGCTCCAAATTCACGCGCCCAAAACCATTCGCTGTGTTGTCCGTCTTGTTTGACCACCCATTTCATTTCATTTGCCGCAAAACCTGCCGCCGTCAATGAATCTCTGATGGCAGCCATGTCGCTCACCATCGTGGAACTTTCGTTGGCTCCGCTCATAAAATAAACTTTGGTGGGCAAATTATGCGGTCGCGTGCGGGCATGTGTGCGCGCCTCTGCGCGTGCGAACCAAAAAGCAGGCGAAAAAACCAAGACTTTTCCAAACGTTTGTTCGTGTTGCCGCGCTGCATACATCGCCAGCAACGACCCCATCGAAGAACCGCCGATGCCCGTAGAAAGGCGGTCGGGTTGGGTTCGATAATTGGCATCAATGTAAGGTTTTAGGGTTTCGACAATAAATCGGGTGTATCGGTCGGCTTCTCCGCCGCCATACGCGGGGTTGTTCCAAGCCGAATATTCGTTGAGCCGTTGCGCGCCATCGTTGTCAATGCCCACCACAATGCAACCGCCGTCGCCTGCGGCAGCCAATCGGTTCATGGTTTCGTCCACTTCCCATTCGCCTGCAAAAGAGGTGGCGCGGTCGAACAAATTTTGCCCGTCTTGAAGATACAAAACAGGGAATCGGCGCGTCGAAGTTTGATAACTGGGTGGCACATAAACCCAAATTCGCCGCGTGCGACCCAATTGTGGAATCGAAAACGCATTGTTTAAAATCGTGACATTGGGGCTGCGCGTGTTGCTCGCCGCGCCCAAATCTTGCCAACTTGCCACGTCCAGATTGATAGTGTCGCGTCCGCCCGTTGCGGCGGCGGTTCGATTGGCGAGAAATGCGCCTGTTGCGTTGCCTTCATTGCTTGCCCATGTGCCGCGTGTCACTTTAAATTCCATCGCTCGGTTGGTGGGCGTTGGGACGGTGAGCGTTGGGATTCCGTCGCTCGCAATTCTGAAAACTGACGTTGCGTCGGCAGCATTCCAGCTATTGAAATTTGCCGCCAAATAAAACGTTTGATTGCTGGGCGTGTTGTTTGGCAAGCGTGTGAGCCGAAAAACAACCTGTCCAAACAATCCAAAAGTGTTGACACAAAGCAACAGCAATGTGATTAAATTTTTTTTCATGATTCTTTTTTTAAAAATTATGTAGTGATAATTTTTATAAGAAAGGGCAAAAATATGCTTAAATCTTCATAAAATTGGGTTTTATACTGGGGGGGGGCATTTTTCGTAAAAAAAAATGAAAAAAAATCGAAAAAAAACGTTTACGCACATACAAGTTATTGAAATAGTTATTAACTTTGCATTAATATAAAATTGCATCTTATTTTTAAACGAAACTTTTTTAAAGAACAAATTAGCAGCGTTAAAGGAATCCTTTTTTCCTTTTTTCCTTTTTTCCTTTTTTCCTTTTTTCCTTT
>JBJOPA010000273.1:0-3332 GCA_046051005.1 Bacteroidota bacterium | reverse complement strand
TTTTCGGAAGCCCCCCCCAGTATCGGAAGAAAAAATGCCCCTTTTTCGGGCTTAAAAATATAGTTTTTTGAATCCTATTTTTTAATCTAAACCCATAATTTTTCTATGAAAAAATATGCCTTTTTCAACCCATTGTATCGTCGAAGGCGACGAGTTTTTATTTGCCTCTTTTGAGAGGAAAAAAAAATATTTTATTCACCAAATTAAAAATTTTGAAAATGAAAAAAACAAATTTTTTATTGCTCTTGGGGCTGCTGATACTGGGGGGGTGCCTAAAAACGAAAAAAAAAACTTGCCAAATCTTCTCGAAAGAAGGATTCAGCAAGTTTTCAACCATTAACACATTTCAACTAATTTTTCTTTGTCAAATATTAAAAAAAACACCCAACGAAAGAACAATCAGAATAAACAAAATCAACTTTCAAACTCTTTATTGAATCGGATACGCATAGCCGATGCTAAAGTCAACGCGCTGATTGCGAACTTTTGCGCCAATCAACGGCACTTCATACACTTCTTGAAAACCGCGTGCAAAACGTCCGTCAACATAAATTCGTCCATAATCGCCCAACGAATATTGAACGCCCGCGCCAATCGCGCCGCCCAACTCGAAACGTTTGTAGTTGATTGCCGACAAATCCAAATCTTGATTCAACAAACGCACCTCAATCAAGGTCGTCGTAAAGGCTTTTACGTTGCCCGAAAGTGCGTAACCAACCGTCGGACCCGCCGTAATATAACCTTGAACACCGTCTGGGTCGCCAAATTTAATTTTGCCCAACAACGGCATTTCCAAGTAGCGCGTGCGCGTGTCTGCCCGAACGTTGAGCGGCAAATCCAAGCCAAATAATTTCACATCTCTGCTCAAACCGAGCGCAAAACCTTTTTCGGTATAATTCAATTCTGGTTGAAAACTGACCTTTGAATTGCCAATTTCCGCCACCAAACCGCCCGAATAGACGGTCAAATAAGTTGGTTTGGCGATATTTGCCAGTGCTGGCGCGGTCGCGGTCGCAAAACCGTAGCCAAAACGCCCACCCACCGAAATATTGATGCCATTGTTGTTTGTTGCCTTGTCGCCCGCTCTAAATGCTTGGGCGAAACCCAAATTTTTTGCCGATGAAGTTGTCATAGTATTGTTTTCTGCTACTTGTGCGTTTGCAGTTACCGCACTTGCGACCAATAAAATTGCGCCAAAAAAACTTTTGTTGTTGCTCATAACTAATTAATTTTTGAAAAAAACTTTGAAAATTGATTTAATAAAAATTTGATAAAATTTAATAAGGTCTGATTTTTTCTATTGTTGTTTTATGTCACAAAGAACGGAAGATTTGGCGGGCGTATTGTTTAAGGAATCGTTATCAATGTTTTAAAGTACGTTAAAATGTGTCCGTTTTAGTTAAAAAGTGTTAAAATGGGAACCCAAAAAGGCATTTTTTTTCAAAAAAAACGAAAATATACTGGGGGGTAGCCTCAAAACGGAAAAAGGTGTTTATATTTGTCGAAATATTTTTTGTCCTATTAAATTTCATTTATTTCATAAAAAAAAAGAAAAGTTCTATGAAAGCAACTTCTATTTTGTTGGCAACCGCCGTAATTGCGTTGACGAGTTGTCAGGAAAACAAGCCGAGCGAAATTAAAAACGCCGCAAAAGAAATAGACGCAGCCCAAAAAGCCCAAGACATGCCCGAAGGCATCATGGAAGTGCGGATTCGAGACAACGGCGCAGTCGTGCCAGACCCGAACGTCCGAACGTTTGTCATTCACCCTGCTTCTAAACATTTTCATTTTGCAAATGAAGACCGAACAGGAAAAGTGAAAGATGGAAAAAACAACAAAGGTGAAATTGAATTTAACCTTGCGCAAGACACCGTGATGCGAAAATATGTCGCCGTGCTTGCAAAAGTTGCCAATAATAAAGTTTTTTTGCAGACGGACAAGCCTGCGTGTGTGGGCGTGAATGGTTTAGATTTTATGCTCATCAAAGCGACGAAAGACACGATTCGGTTTTCGATTCCAGGCGGTTCGCGTTGCGACAAGTCCATTTTTCCAGAAGCATTTGCCTTGCAAGATTTGTTAGAAGAAGCCATCAAAACAGGAAAAATTGAAACCGACCATCACGACGGCGACCACGACCATGAACATGGAAAAGGGGAGAAAGGACACGAAGGACATGACCACCACGACCATGAAAAACATGAAAAAGGTCATAAACATTGATAAAAAAGCCGAATATACTGGGGGGGCAATGGTGTATAGTTAAGGAAAATGTATTGTTATAACTTACTTCAAAATTGGCGTTTTCAGGCGTTTTTGGCGGCGAAATTTACGAAATCTTAAAGATTTCATAAATCTAACCCCATATGTTATGACAAAATAATTTCATTCAAATCCTTAACTAAACAACATTGCCCCCCCAGTATATTTGGCATTTTTATCAAAAAAAAAGGTTGCCTCTGAAATTTTCATTTCGGAGACAACCTTTTTTTTTACTTATGAAGCTAGATTAGAACTGTGCAGCCAAACCGATTTGGAATGGTGCGCGGCTAATGCCTGCTTCTGCATAAATACCAATATTCGGTGTGAAATAATAACGCGCACCAATACCTACTTCAAACGAAAATGGCAATTTTATAGCTGCGTCAACACCCGTGTAATCCGGATCGTTAGTGGTGGTAGAGAAATTCAATGTTCTGTAACCCAACGAAGTTGTCCAATAAGGGTCAAACTTTTCGCCCGTAGCGAAATGCTTATTCAAACGAATCAAAGCACTCAAGCTTGAGTATTTTGAAGTTGCAGTAAAATTAGCATTAGCTGCATCAGTACGAAAAGTCGATTTAGCCGAGCTAAAATTGACATTCAAACCAATTTCGTAAGAATCAGAAGCGGCATAACCTACTTTGAAAAATAGGGGACCCAAAGACGAAGATGTGTAACCCAACTCATCTTCCAAATCCGAAAAATAGTTTGTACCAAGTGACGGGAAACCATAACCTACACCCAAAGTGACTTTTCCTTTATCATAAGAAACGTCACCTTTTTTAAAGGCACTGAAAGCCTTTTCTTTGATAGGAGCACTAGTCAACTCCGCTGTTTGTGCATTCAAAAAGAATGCCGTGCTTACAGCAAATGCTGTTGCAAGGAACTTACGCATAATAAAATTTTTATTTAAAGACAAATGAAAAAATAAATACTAAACAGATAGAAAAATCGGTAGTGGGTGAAATTGGTTGATTGCTTATCTTAGCGCTCAAAAAGTATGTATCATAAAATAGAAACTCAGGTTGTCTGTGGACACTGCGACAGTAAAGATATTTGTAAAAACGGCAAAC
>JBJOPA010000272.1:0-4488 GCA_046051005.1 Bacteroidota bacterium | reverse complement strand
AAAAAGTCAATTAACAAATCCTTATTCAGCTCGCTGCCGAATAATTTTTTGAAACCAAAATCAGTAAAAGGATTGATATATTTTTCTCTAAACATTATTTTTATTCAATTTACGAATAATTTACAACTGCAAAAATAATACTTTTTTGCAAAAAAGCCTCGAAAAATGTTGTTTTCGAGGCTTTTTGAAGCGAATATACTGGGGGGGGCGTTTTTTTACAAAAAATCAATCCAAATTAATGCGCTGACTTTTTGGATACGTCACTTTGTAATCAAACTTGACGCGACTTTCTTTTTGCGCTGCAACATTCAAAATCCAACGAATTTTTCCCGTCAATGCTTCTAATTCTGCTGCGTCCACGTTTTGTTGCACCTCAATTTCTTTGGTGGTTGAAATCGGAACTTGGTCTTCCAACATCAAATTGATGGGTTGATTTTTCTTATTTTTCACCACAATTTCAAAGGCGCGGCTGTCATTTTTAGACGAACTAAAATAATTTGATTTAGAAAATTCCTTCAATTTAGTCCGCGTGACAACCACATTTTTGTCGCGTCCCAACGAAATATTCAACGTATCGCTGGTGCTATTGGCATCTAAAAATGTTTTTCCAATATAAGTTCCTTCCATATAAAGATTTGCTTCACCGCTCAACAAATTATATTGCTCCCAATCTTTGACTTGTGCAGTCAAAAATGCCGCCGCTTCTACCTTCGGCGCGGCATAATATTGATACGACGCGGGCAACGAAATGTCTCGAATTTCGACCGTATTTTGCTTTCCGTCGCTGACAATCGTGTAAGGCAATTCAATTTCGTAGGAAACGTTGGTCGTATTCACTTTTTCGTTCAAGCCAACAGGTTGCGAACTGATTTCTTCCGCACTTATTTTTGTCAATGCTTCTGTTTTTTTCTTTCGCGGTTTCGCGTAACCCGTCACAACGACGGACTCCAAAGTTTGCGAATTTTCATTCATCACAATCGTCAAATCGCTGTAAGCAATGGACATCGTTTTGGTATTAAAACCGATATACGACACCGACAATATATGGTCGTTGGGGCGCAAATCAAGCACAAATCGTCCTTCCAAGTCGGTCGTTGTGCCATTTCTGGTTCCCAACACCATGACTGCCGCACCGACCAACGCCTCACCATTGGCATCGCGCACCACGCCCGTAACGCGACTAAAACTCGAATTTCTTTTAAAATTTAAATCAGCATTGCCCGACGAAACACCCGCGACGCTGCCGCTCATCGTTGACAAATCGCGTTGTGGCAATATTTGCCGAATCGCCAGTTTCCAAGGCGAAAGCACGGGGCGCGAGCCACTTTCCGTAGGGTTTGCCGTCGAAAGCGTGAGTTTTACGTCGCGCCAATCTTCGCCCGTATTCTGAGAAACATTTGCCCGCATGGTGAGTTTGACGGGCGACGTAATGTCCGTCACGCGCAAGTCATAATTGGGAAACCAACTGGCATTCGGAACCAAATAGTTGAGTTCAAATTTTGCAGAAACGCTATTTTTGGCATTCACTACGACCACAATTTCGCTCGTCGAAGTCCGTTTCACCGCGCTCATTTCGTAGATTTGCATGGTGACGGGCGTAAATTCCGTCCGAACTTTGTCCAAATCTTTGTTGATTTTTGCTCTTTTTGTATAAATATCGGTCATTCTTTCGCGTTGATAATCCGCAGTTTGCTTCAAATCTTCGAGTTTGAGCGTCGAATTGCCCACCCCCAGTAATTGGACGTTATTTTTTTGCAAAAGCGTTTCTTCTTGAAGCAACACCATGAGTTGATTGCTTAAACTAACCATTTGGTCATTCAACTGGTCGCGTTTCGCTTCTAAAAGGCGGGCAGAATCTTTTTTTTCGACTTCGTCGAGATGATTGAGCCGATGCGTGACCGACAAAACCGTAAAATCTCCTTCGCCACGCACTTGCAAACTTTGCGGATTGAGCGACATCGGCAAGCCTTTAAACGTCAATTCCGTTTTGCCGCTTTCCAACAGCGTGTTGGATTGTCGAAAAACTTGTGCGCCATTGGTGAAAAGCGTCACGCGGTCGAGGCGCGTGTCTGAAATGTTTTTTTGCCGCGTTTGACTTGCCGCCGAAGCAAAGACAAAAACGGTCATCAAAATAGTTAATAAATTTTTCATATTTTTTATTTTATTCTTTATTTTTATTTTTTCAACGTGTTTTATACAAAAAGTTAAGATGCAAACGTTGTAACAATTCCATATTTTTGAAGTACTTTTTTTTGAATTTTAGTGCAAATATGATAAAAAAAATAATTCTTTTGCTTTGTTTTTTCGTTTCGACGGCATTTTTTCACCCATTTGAGCGACAAGTTGCCGAAGCGGTGGACTTACTGACGCAACAAAAAGCGGCGATTCAACAAATTTCGCAGACTTGCAACGCGCCTACGGACGAGGCGTTGGCGGTCGTTTTTCCTGAATTGATTCGTTGGTCGGCGTTCCAAAATTTTCTCGAAACCGAAGTTTTAGAGGCGCAATATGTGTCGGGCGGCGCGGCGGCGGCGGATTTTTCGATTGGCTATTTCCAAATGAAACCCAGTTTTATCGAAGATTTGGAAACCGAAATTGCGGCAAAACCCATTTTCAAAGGTTTTGATTATCAATATGTGTTGATTTTGAATAAAAATGCAACCGAAACGCGGCAAATTCGGCTCGCTCGATTGCAACAAACGGAATGGCAATTGCGCTATGCGCACCTATTTTGGTTGGTGATGGAACGCAAATTCGGGCATCGAAAATTTGATTCGCCCCAAGCGCGGATTCGCTTTTTTGCAACGGCGTATAATTTTGGTTTTCAGAAATCAGAAGCGGAAATTGAGGCGTATCAAAGCAAATCATTTTTTCCGTATGGGCGCAAATACACGAGCGAGCAAGTAGCTTACGCCGATTTATCCCTCGAATTTTATGAAAAATGGGCTAAAAATTTTGTAAAATAATCAAAAAATGGCTCGAATACTGGGGGGGGGCATATTTTTGATTTTTATTATAAAAAATTTAAATTGTTAATAGATTTATTAAAAAAAAAGTCTGCATCAACTTTTGCTGATGCAGACTTTTTTTTAATATTCGTGGTCTTTTTGACGGCTAAAATACGTTATTGAATTTTCAATTTTTCGACCGTTTCTTGCAATGTTTTGCTGGTCGGATTGAGGCTCAAAGCGCGTTCGTAATACGTCAATGCTTTTGCTTTGTCGCCCGTTTTCAAAAATGCTTCTGCCAAACTGTCGTAACAATTTGCAGAATTTGGAAAAATATTGACATTGATTTTAAAAAGTTGCAAAGCCTCTTTGGTTTTATCCTGCGCCATCAAGACGTAACCTGCCGAATTTAGCTCGCCTTCGGTCGCGATGAGCGGTTTTATTTGGCGCATCAATCCCGAAACACTCATATTTTCGTCCAATAAAATGCCACTTTTCAACCATTTGTCAAGCGTTGCGTAAGCGGCATAATTGCTGGAATACGGTTGTTTTTTCAAAATTTTCAACACATCTCGCTCCATTGATTCGGCGGGCGTTTCCGTAATTCTCGCCATTTCTACGTCTTTTTCATAGAAAATGAAGGTCGGAACGCGGTAAATTGACATGCCGCGCTCTTCGTGCGTGGGACTTTGCTTTTGATATTTTTCATCGTCGTCAACGGCAATCAATTTGACATTTTCGATTGGAAAACCGATTTCATGCAAGACTTTCATAAAGCGTGGCATTTCGCGTTTGGTGTCACCGCACCACGTTCCAAAAAAGATTTTGACGCGCCAGTTCTTGAAAGAAATGCCTTTAAAATCGAGCATAACGGCAGGATTTGGGTGATAATCGTTCATATTTTTGACATACCAAGTGTCGTATGGAGCCACTTTCAAGTCACTTTCTTTCACCAATCCTAACAATTTTTCAGTTTTCAACAACGCTGTTTGAGCAAAAACAGAACTGCAAAAACAAATAAACGATAACATACATAACAACTTTTTCATTGGATTTTACTTTTTAAAAATTAAAAATAATTTGGAAATAAAATATGTTTTGACCACGTAAAAAATAAAGTAACGCATCAGATTTTGTCTCCACAAAAGTAGTGCGACAATGGGAAGTCGGCTGTTATCAAAACGCAAATTTTCGTTATTAACAAATTAATAAAAATTCAATATAATGTAAAAATTGTTAACAAAAATGGTCAAAATGGGTCGTTTATACTGGGGGGGGGCTATTTTTATCCATTTCTTTTTTACTTTTGTGAAAAAAATATTGAATTAAAAAATATTGAACCAAATCAAGATGAAAATAGCCATTATTGAAGACGAAGAATTGGCGGTTGAACGATTAGAAATTTTGTTGATGCGTATTCAAAAACACGTATCGAACCGCTACCAAGACATCGAAATCGTTGCAAAATTGGAAAGCGTTGCCGATTCGGTGGCGTTTTTTGAGCAACAGCCGATGCCCGATGTCGTTTTGTCGGACATTC
>JBJOPA010000271.1:0-2908 GCA_046051005.1 Bacteroidota bacterium | reverse complement strand
TATCCAATTGTTTTGGGAGAAAAAATGATTGACAAAAAACTGCCCACCGTCTTGGTCTATGGGCATTATGACGTGCAACCACCCGACTCTACGCCCGACAATCCTTGGATTTCGGAACCCTTCGACCCCACCATTCGCGTCACGCCGACGCACCCCGAAGGAGCCATTTTTGCACGCGGTTCGTGCGACGACAAAGGGCAAACGTACATGCACCTCAAAGCATTTGAAATGATGATGCGCAATAATGCGTTGCCTTGCAACGTCAAATTCATCATCGAAGGCGAAGAAGAAGTGGGTTCGCCCAACTTTTTGCCGTTCGTCCAAGCCAATAAAGAACGCCTCGCGTGCGATGTCGTTTTGTGTTCCGACACCTCAATTATTGCCAACGATACGCCGAGTATCACGACGGGCGTACGCGGTTTGGCGTATTTTGAAATCGAAGTGACGGGCGCAAATCGCGACTTGCACTCTGGCACTTATGGCGGCGGCGTGGCAAATCCTATCAATATTTTGTCGAAAATGATTGCTTCGTTGCATGACAAAAACGGTCATATCACGATTCCTGAATTTTATGACGACGTAGAAGTGGTCGGAAAAACAGAGCGTAAAAACATGAACAAAGCCCCGTTTGTGCTTGAAAACTATCAAAAAGACCTCAATATTGACGATGTGCAAGGCGAAAAAGGCTACACTACGCTCGAACGCACTTCCATTCGTCCGACGTTGGATTGCAACGGAATTTGGGGCGGTTACATGGGCGCAGGCTCAAAAACCGTTTTGCCGTCCAAAGCCTACGCCAAATTTAGCTGCCGCTTGGTTCCTTACATGCGTTCGGAAAAAATATATGAAATCGTCGAACGCCATTTGTTAGCCATCGCGCCAAAATCGGTCAAGGTCAAAGTCACGCGCATGCACGGCGGCGAACCCGGCGTTACGCCCACCAACACCCTCGAATACAAAGCCGCGCACATGGCAATGGAAACGACGTTTGGAAAAGCACCGATTCCAAAACGCGAAGGCGGCTACATTCCCATCGTTTCGCTCTTCAAAGATGAGTTGAACGTGGACTCTATTTTGATGGGTTTTGGCTTGGATTCTGACTCCATTCACTCGCCAAACGAGCATTATGGCGTGTTCAATTATTTCAAAGGAATCGAAACAATTCCATATTTTTATAAATATTATACCGAATTGAAGAAATAAAAAACTTTTTTTTATTTGTTTTCAATATAAAAATCGCCTCGCGCATGTGCGAGGCGATTCTTTTTTTTCTTTTTGATAAAAATTTTTTGAAATTAAAAAAAAGGCGTTTTCCATGTTTCGCGTTGATATTTTTTTAGTCGCACTGCTTCCAAAAATGGCAAAAAATGACATTTTTACTCTTTTTGAGGGGCTTATACTGGGGGGTAACAAAAACACAATAATTTCATCAATTTTTCGTTTTTTCAGTTGTCTTTTTCAAAAAAATGGGTTCATAATCTTTCTAATTTTCTTTCTAATTATTCAAAAGTGATGAAAAAAATAATCAAATCTATCTTTCTTTTTTCAATTGTTTTGTTGTCGTTTTCCTGTAAAAATGATGCTAAAAAGTGTCGTTTTGGCAAGCCTACGCCCATTTTTAAGGCTGATTTAGCGGGCGTTTTGAAACATCAATTTGCCGAACAAGGCGAAAATGGCGCGCTCGAAACCGTCGAATTTCAAAACCAAACCACGCTGACCTTGTTGCAATCAGGTTGTGACGAACTTCGGCAAGTTTTTGTATTCACAAAACGCGGAAATTTCGACAAATTTGACGATACCGCTTGGAAAAATGCGGCAATCGAAGAATTTGACGCGCTCAGCAAAATCGTTCCCAGTTTTTCGGATTGGACCAATGCGTTGAAATCCGTTTCAGGCGAATTGAAGTTGGGACAAGTTTTTGAAATTCAGCCAAATATACATGTAAAAATAGATAAAATCAAGAGTGCAGGCATGGCAGCGGTGTCTGTCGAACTGAGCCAAAAGTAGTTTTTATTTATTTTTTTAGATATTTTTATTTAAAAAATGTGTTAAAAAATGTAAAGAAAATGTAAATTTTTTTGAAAAAAGTTAACTCCATGTCAGAACTATGTTGTATTTTAGCAGCAGAAATTAAAAAATGAGAGATAACTATTCGATGCTTTTTGCGATACACTATTGAAAGTTGAGAAAATGAATTAGCAATTTTTTAGCTATACTATGAGTAAATTATGGATACCGATAACGGGTTTTGCGCTATGTGCGTGGCTTGTGGGTGGTACGATTTGGTACAAACATCAGTTTTGTATGCCGTCTCCAGCGCAATCTTTGCCTTTGTTGCAACCTTCTGTTTCGTTGCCCGCTTTGTCGAACATTGACCTTACGTTTCCGCATAGTAAATTGCCTGTTCCTGCTGCGCATTCGCAGCTTGTTTCTTCTGATTTTGAGTTTGTTTTAGGAAAATCTCGTTATAGAGAAGTTCATGTTTTTTGCGTAGAAAACACGGTTCAGTTTAAAGAATCTGAAATTTTTACGGCGTATTTGCGCGAATTGAAATCTTATTTAATCGAACACCCCACAGCGACCGTTTCGGTTACTGCCCATGCCGATGTTTCGGAAGCGCGTGCCATTCGATTGGCAGCCGACCGAACCATAGCCATGCAAGTTTTTTTACTCAAACAGGGCTTTGAGATGCACCAGTTGCAGCTACGTTCGGCGGGTGTAAGTCGCCCAATTGCGATGAACAATGCCTCGCGCAACGCTCGCATCGAAGTCAAAGTGTTGGAATAAGTAAAAAAAAAAGTGCAAGTCAAGACCTTATTTTTACCTCAAAAAAGTTTTTTAAACGAAATTTTAACAAAAAAGAAAGAAGAAAAAATCTATTTTTTTAAATTTAAAAAGTTGTTGAAAA
>JBJOPA010000270.1:0-3340 GCA_046051005.1 Bacteroidota bacterium | reverse complement strand
CAAAAAAGTTGCCATTTCTCCATAATTATCGTAACAATTGCTATAAATTTTGTACTTTTTGTTATCTCCAAATACAACGGTCAGTTCTTTCCAAGATTCATGCTCGCCATGCTTTTGTACTATTTTTACATCAATAATATCCGTAAAGTATATTATTTTATGATAACGTCTGCCAAAATTTCTTATCTCCAATCTATCTGCAAATATGGTTATATCAGCGAAGTAAGTCCAAAAACCAATCACAGCCCACAAGAAAAAGCCTACAAAAAATAAAAAAACCAAGACTCCTATCAATTCAGGTGGTGTTTGTCTCAAGAAATCACTTGAAAGATAACACAACCAAGCCATAAAAGCAGCCCCTGCAAGAATCATGTATCTATACGAAGTATTTATTTCAGATTTGATGATAATCTTTTCTTTTATCTCTGCCATCTTTTTATGATATATTTTAATTATTTGTTACAACAACCTATGAAAAAAAATTACACAACAAAGTTAAATACTTTTTAGGAAGTTTTATTTTTGTTATTTGCTTTTTTTAAAAAAAATGTACAAAAAAAGCCCCCCCCAGTATAAACGCCCATTTTCATTAAAAATCAAGCAAAAAGTAGCCTCGTATGCGCGAACACACGAGACTTTTTTTTGTTTTTTTTTGAATTTAATTTTTACTTTATATTCAAAATTTGACCCGCCGAATGCGACGAAAATTCGGGCGCGTACATGCTTTGAATTTGACTAATGCCTGTCGAAAATACGCCCCGTTGTTGCGCCGTCAACATATATTCAAAAACAAATGTACCTTTGGGAACATAATCAAAGAAAAAATGCGTCGCTACATCTTTCGTACTTTCGTAATATCCCAAACCGTCTTGCCATTTGTAGCTACTCAACACATTCGTCGGTTCCAAGCCCGCAGGTCGCATGTCTTTGAGATGCACAAAAGACATGGCGCGGTCGCAACGCAACTCAACTCGAACTTTCACGCGGTCGCCCATATTCAAGGTTTTGTCGGTTCGTTCAGTTCCTTTTTGCGCAAAAATCGGCACCAATTGTTCGCCTTTGTCGGTGTTTACGACTTTAAAATATTGTTTCGTCAACTTCAAAGGCGTTTCTTTAAAGTCTTTGATTTTGTCTAAATCCTCAAAATATTGCCAATACATCGCGCCCCAAGCGGTCACTTTGTTCGGATTGGTGACCGAAACTTTGCCCGATTGCGGCGTGATGCTCGCCACTGGCAACTCTTTTTTGAAATAGCCCGTTCCCGCCTCTTGTTCGTTGGGTTGAATGTCAATTGGGAAATTTCCGACTTTAATTTCGACCGTTTTGTCGTCGTCGAGCCAATTTGTGCCACCCCCCAGTATCAAGGCATAAATGGCGGCTGCCGATGCTTTTGTGGTTTTCCAAGCATTGGTTTGCTTGTTTTTGAGCAACCACAAGCGCATTTCGTCAATAGATTTGGTGTCTCCCAACACTTCTTGAAACGTTTCGATGAGTTGCGATTGGGTTTCGATGGGCAATTCGTAATTTTCCCACCCCCAATTTGCTTTCCAATACATGCCGCGTTCGGGGTCTTCGACAGCGCGTTCGCGTATGGAATTTGCAATCATTTTCGCAGCGTCCGTTTTTTTATCCCGAAACAAAATATCTGACATTTGTGCATGCGTATAAACGGCAGCTTGTTTTGCCCAATATTTTTCAACCTGTGAAATATAATAACCAATCACCTTTTCAGACAATTCACTTTTAGGAAAATCAAAATACGAACGGGCGTGAAGATATTCCACTGCGTCATATCCCAAATGGTTTTCTTCCCATTTTGCTTTGCCTTCTTTCACCATTTTTTCAAGCGTTTGATAGCGTTCAATGGCTTTTTTATCCAAGAAACTGACGGCATTTTTCATCATTTCATCGGTTTCGGCGACCGCCAAACCCATGCGTTTCATGCGCCCAAAACCTTCGACGAGATGGGTGGTCATATATTCATTTTCATAACCACCTTCAAACCAACCCCACGCGCCTGACGGCAATTGACGGTTCTTGATTTTGTCCAATGCGCGCACTTTTTCCGCGCTCATGCGGTTCAAATCGAACAACAAACCAATGTTTTTTCGTTGCGTGGCCTCGTTTTCGGCAGCCATCACCCAAGGCGTTTCTTCGAGAAGTGCGGCTTTGAGTTCTTGATTTTTTTCTAAATTACTCGCCAACGCCAACGGATTGTCGCGCCAACGTTCAAAAACTGCTTTGATTTTTGGTTGCGAATTGACCACCGAAGCCGCAATTGCATTAGAAAAATAGCGACTAAACGTTTGTTCTACGCATTCGTGCGGATATTCCATCAAATACGGCATGGCTTGAATGGCATACCAAACGGGATTCGACGTAAATTCAATTTTCAAACCATGATGCGTCAAAGACGGGCTGTTGGAAGTCGTCAAATTTTTCAATTCAAAATTTTTCGTCGTTCCACCGCGCACCGACATCGGCAAGGTTTCCGTCACGAGCATTCGATTGGTCAAAACGGGCAACGTTGCTTCTTCTCCGTCGCTGAAATTACCTGACTTGGCAACCACGCGCCACGTCAAACCGTTTAGTTTTTCCTTCGGAATTTTCAATCGCCACATCGCCACCGTTGAACCTGCGGCTTTGACTTCAAAATTTTGGGTCGGATTGGTGTTTCCGAGCCATTCGTCCACTACATTTAGGGTTGCTGCGTCTAATAATTCGAGTTTTACGCTACCCCCCAGTATATTGCCCGTCAAATTGCTGATTTTGGTTGAAAATTCCATTTCATCGCCTTCTCTCACAAATCGCGGCGGATTTGGAAACACCATCAAATCTTTTTGCGTGATGACTTCTTTTTCCAATTGACCGATTTTGAGGTCTTGCGTATGCGCGAGGGCAAGGAAACGCCATTTTGTCAACGATTCGCCCATTTTGAATTTTACCAAAATATTGCCCTCTGCGTCCGTTTCTAAATTCGGATAAAAAAAGACCGTTTCTTTCAAATCCGTCCGTGTTTTCACCGTTGAAAGGTCGGCGGGCGCAGGTTTTTGAACAGGCGGCGGCGCGGCAGCCGCAGTAGTTTTGAGGCTTGAATAACCTACAACAACGGCACTTTCAAGCATAGAATCCGCGACGGGTGCTACTCCCGCCACTCCATCAACCACCATTGCTCTACTTTTATAAACTCTTCCGTCACCATCATCGTACCCACGAAAACGGTAATTTGAAGTAATCAAATCATATTTCAAATAGCGATATTCAAGCTGATAAACATCGCTGTTGTTCATTTCTTCATTGAGCAACGGTTGCCCAAGTCGGCTGCTAAAACCTTCGGGAG
>JBJOPA010000269.1:0-3233 GCA_046051005.1 Bacteroidota bacterium | reverse complement strand
CAAACTTGTTTTACCTTTGCAAATTGAAAAAAAAAATCTTAAAAAATTACAATAAAAGAAACAGAAAAAATGCCCAATCAATTGCAATTTGAACGCAGTCCATATTTGTTGCAACACGCCGAAAACCCCGTCAATTGGTTCGCGTGGGGCGAAGCCGCTTTTGCCGAAGCCCGCGCACAAAACAAACCCGTTTTGGTCAGCATCGGTTATTCGACTTGCCATTGGTGTCACGTCATGGAACGTGAATCTTTTGAAGACGTTGATACCGCAACGTTTATGAATAAACATTTCATAAATATAAAAATTGATAGAGAAGAAAGACCCGACCTCGACCAAATTTATATGGAAGCCTGCCAACTCATCACGGGTGGCGGCGGTTGGCCCCTCAATTGTTTTTTGTTGCCCGATGCGCGTCCGTTTTTTGCGGGAACTTACTATCCGCCGAAGCCCGCTTATGGTCGTCCGAGTTGGTTGCAAGTGTTGCAAAATATTTCTAATGCGTTTGCAAAACAGCCCGAAGTTATCACGAAGCAAGCCGAAAAATTGACGGAACTCATCGAAAAATCGGATAAAAAATACTTCAAAACGGCAGAAAATTTTGATATTTCCGTAGAAAATCCTTTCGATTCCACCGTTTTGGACAAAATGGCGGCAGAGATTTTAGAACGCGCCGACAGAGAAAACGGCGGTTTTGGACGTGCGCCCAAGTTCCCGCACGCGATGACGATTCAATATTTGTTGCATTATCATCAATCGGTTGAAAAATCTCCTCTGCGTGATGATGCCCTTCAACAAGCCTGTTTTGCGCTCGATTCGATGATTATGGGTGGCATTTATGACCAAATCGGCGGCGGTTTTGCGCGTTATGCCGTTGACAACGAATGGATTGTTCCGCATTTTGAAAAAATGTTGTACGACAACGCATTATTAATTTCAACACTTTCAACGGCGTATAAAATCACCAAAAAGCCCTTGTATCGGCAAACGATTATTGAAACCGTGAATTTTGTTTTGTGGGAAATGTTGTCGCCACGTTTTGGATTTTATTCTGCTTTTGATGCCGATTCGGAAGGCGAAGAAGGAAAATATTACGTTTGGACAAAAGCTGAAATGACCGATTTATTGGGCGCGGCGGCTACGTTGTTTTGCGATTTTTATGGCGTAACGGCGCAAGGAAATTTCGAGGGAAGCAATATTTTATTTCGTCAAAAAGAATTAAAAACGTTTTGTGAAGAACGAAATTTGGACGAAACCGCCGTAAAAGAAACTTTTGATTATTGTCAGTCCATTTTGCTTGATGCACGCGACGAACGGATACCCCCCAGTATGGACGACAAAATTTTGACCGCTTGGAACGCCCTCATGATTACAGCCCTCGCGCAGGCGCACGAAGCATTGGGCGGCGAAGCCGACGATTTGATTCGCGAAGAACTCAAAAAGCCATTGAAAATTCATAATTTCAAAGACATGGCAATGTTGAATATTGAATATTTATTACATGAGTTGTGTCCAAAAAATCAATTATTTCATGCCGCAAAAGGTTCGGAAGCCTATGGCGAAGCGTTTTTGGAAGATTATGCGTTTGTGATTGAGGCGTTGTTGGCGGTTTATGAAATTAGTTTTCAAGAAAAATATTTGATAGAAGCGAAACGATTGATGGACGAAGCGATATTACATTTTTTTGATGTACAAGATGGCTTGTTTTTCTTTACGAAGGCAACGCAACAAGATGTTGTGGTGCGTAAAAAAGACATTTTTGACAATGCAACGCCCGCCGCAAACTCGACGATGTTACAAAATTTGCAACGTTTGGCAATCTTTTTTGATGAACAGGATTATGCTGCAAAAGCCGAAAATATGCTAAAAAGTATGTCAGAAACGCTTCGGAAATATCCAGTTTCTTTTTCGCGTTGGGCGTTGGGCGCGGTTTGGCAGTCGCTGGGCGCGCAGGAAATTGCCATCACGGGCAACGATGCGGCGACATTTGCGGCGCAAATCAACGGTCATTTTGTTTCCAATAAAATTTTGATGACGCAATTTACAAATTACAAATCAAAATTCCCGTTGTTAGAAAATCGTTTTGTAGAAGGAAAGAACTTAATTTATATTTGTAAAAATTTTACCTGTCAACGTCCCGTCGAAAATGTAACTGCCGCCTTAGAAGCGTTGAAAATTGTTAAAAACTAAGAAAAAAATGCCCCCCCCCAGTACAAGGGCTAAGCAAGTCGTTTTGAGCTTTTTTTTAATCTTTTTTTGCTACATTTCTTAACAAATGTGAACGTTGCAACTGCCGAAATGCGCGTAATTTTGCAAAAAAAATGAAAGGTATGATGGATAGAAAATCTTTTTTAAAGAGCCTCATTACGGCTCCGCTTGTGATGTCAAATCTTGAAACGTTGGACAAAGTGTCGCGTAGTTTCAGTAATACGCCTCGTATGCCTGTGTTGTTTCTCGGTCACGGAAGCCCGATGAATGCAATAGAGGAAAACGAATTTGTACGCGGTTTTCGCACGGTTTCGCAGCGAATTGCGAAGCCAAACGCGATTTTATGCATCTCTGCACATTGGCTAACGCGGGGAACAAAGGTGACTGCGATGGCGATGCCTCGAACGATTCATGATTTTGGTGGTTTTCCCGACGCATTATTTCAAGTGCAATATCCTGCCAAAGGAGACCCCGAATTGGCAAAGTTGACGCAAACCCTTTTGAGTCCCACGGACATCGGACTTGACGAAACTTGGGGGCTTGACCATGGGGCTTGGAGTGTTTTAAAGCATTTATATCCAGATGCTGATATTCCAGTTATCCAAATGAGTATTGATTATTCGCAACCCGCCCGTTATCATTATGAACTGGCAAAACGTTTACAACCTTTGCGCGAAAAAGGGATTTTGATTGTGGGAAGTGGGAATATGATTCACAATTTAAATTTGGTAGATTTTGCGAATTTACACAAAGATAATTACGGTTATGATTGGGCAATCGAGGCGCGCACGCTGATGAATGATTGGTTGAAAGCGGGAAATTACGACCCATTTTTAAATATTGAGCAGCAAGGCAAGGCAGTAAATTTAGCTATTCCAACGCCTGACCACTTTTTCCCGTTGTTGTATTCGTTGGGTTTACAAACCAAAGACGAACCACTTACGCTTTTCAATGATAAATTATTGGGCGGTTCATTAAGCATGACTTCGGTTCAAATAGGGGCTTAATTTTTAGTTTAAGCCTTTCAT
>JBJOPA010000268.1:0-2927 GCA_046051005.1 Bacteroidota bacterium | reverse complement strand
CCTGTGAGATAATTTTGTGATAAATCTTTTAGATATTTGATGCTTTGTGAATTTATCTATGTAACAGCGTTTTTTTATGACAAAAATTATCACTATCATTAAGCTGGTCGCTTTTTTCGCGCTATTGGGCTACCCCCCAGTATTAAAGGCGCAAGCATGGACAAAAGCTAAGAATTCGGGCTTTTATAAATTAGATTTCACTCGTGTTGCCTCGTCGCTTGTCTTCGACACGTACGGAGAAGTGCTGCCTTTTCGTCCGACCAGCAATCACACGTTTAGTATTTATGGCGAATACGGCATCACCGATAAATTTACGCTTCTTGCTTACGTACCCGTTTTGGTGGCAAATCGGTTTGCGGAGTCGAAAAATCCCGCAGGCGTTGTGCTGCCCGCCGTCAAAGAATCAAGTTTTGGCGATGTGGATTTGAGTTTTCGTTACCAAATTTACAACAAAAAAGGGATTTCTGCCAGCATAAATGCCCTTTTCGGCTTGCCAACGGGCAACGCAAAACAGGCAGACGGCTTGTGGACGGGTGACGGAGAGTTTAACCAAATGGTCAAAATTGCGGCGGGTACAGGCAAAATCAAATGGTGGACACAAGGTGCCATCGGTTTTAACAACCGAACCAACCGCTATTCCGACGAATTTCGCTATGATTTCGAGTTCGGCTACAAATTTTTAAACGCCCGTTTATTGGCGATTTTTAAAATAAACGGCATCGAAAGTTTAAATAATGGAACGGCAAGAGAAAATAGCGTAGGTTTGTACGCCAATAACGTCGAATTTGGCGGATTTGGTCCCGAAATTTTGTATTACGTCTCGCAAAAGAAAAATACAGGCGTTTCATTTCGTTTGGGACGTTCTTTCAAAGGGCGCAACGTGTTGGGCGGTCCGTCTTTTTCCTTCGGCGTTTTTACGCAACTTTGATTGTGGTTTTTAAATAATATAAATGTTTTAAAAAAAACTAAATATGAATATCAACAAAATAATTTATTGGGCAGCAACGGTGATTTGTTGTGGCATGATGGCTTTTTCGGCTTCCATGTATTTCACGAAAACGGAAATGGTGCGTGGTTTTTTCACGCAATTGGGCTATCCAACTTACATCGTCATTCCTTTGGCAATTGCTAAAATTCTGGGCATTTTCGCCATTTTATATCGCCGAAATTCGTGGTTGAAAGAATGGGCATATGCTGGTTTTTTCTTTGATGGTGTGTTGGCATCGGCGGCGCATCTGAACGCCAACGACGGTGGACATATCATGGCACTCGCGCTGTCATTCGCCACTTTGGTGTCTTATTTTATGGAAAAAAAAGCGTTTCTCAAAGCGTAGGATACCCCCCCCAGTATAAATCGCCATTTTTAGTAAAAAAACGCGGAAAATGTTAAAAAAAATAAGCATTATTGTTCTATTTATCGCTTTTTCAAATTGTGGGAAAAAGGAAAAAATGGAGCCAAAAATAGATGTCGTCCTCCCCGTTGTCTATGAATATTTACCCGAAAATTTGGTGGCAAAAGACGATGCCACGCAAGTGACGGCGCGTTATACGCACCCGACTACGCGCTATGCGCACGGCATTTTGGGCGACCAAATCGAAGGCGGTGGCTTGTTGGTGACGGTCAAAAATAAGCAATATCACTACAAATTAGACGAGGCGTTTGTCTTTGAAGACCTCCAACCTCGTCTGGCTGACATTGATAATGACGGTGTATTAGAATTTATCACCATTCAATCGAGCCTCACGCAGGGCGGCAGCGTGGCGGTTTATAAAATCATCAACGATACGTTGCGCCCTTTTTTGTCGAGTGGCTATATCGGCACGCCCAGTCGTTGGCTCAATATTGCGGCGATTGACGACTTGGACAACGACGGAAAAATCGAAATTGCGTGGGTGCAAACGCCCCATATCGGCGGCATTTTGAAAGTCGCCCGAATCGAAAACGGGAGATGGAATTTGTTGGACGAAAAATCGGGGGTCAGCAATCATCGCATCGGTTCAAAAAATCTTTGTTTATCGGTTTTGACCGCGACTTCGCCTTATAAAACTTTGTTTTTGCCGACCCAATCTTACGATATGGTCAAAGGATTTCAGTTTCAAAACGACAGAATCGTAGAAACCCAAACGGTAAATTTGGCAGTCAATATTTCGATTTCTTTATTTGAACAATACAATTTTGTCAACCGAATTTCCGATAAAAATTGCATAAATCCGTAAATTATCTCCCTCAATACGCAACGAAAAATTAATTTAGTATCAAAAAAGGATTGGAAAGATACCCCCCAGTATAATCCCCCCCCAGCCCCCCCGAAGGGAGGGAGGAAATCCCTATTTTCCGAAAAATACCGATATTTGCGACATGAAAGAGATTTTTCCATATTATGGTATTGGGCATTTTATTAATGAACCCAACAATCCGACCGAATTTGAAGTGACGCGCTTTGAAGAAACGGGCGAATTGGATATTGACGACCCACACAAGCATACATTCTACGAAATTCTTTGGTTTGATGAAGGCATTAGCTCACAAGTAATTGATTATCAAGAATATGTAATTGAGCCTAAAACCTTATTTTTTATTTCGCCCAACCAATTACACCACTTTGAGGAATATCAATCCTTGAAAGGTGGCAGCATTTTTTTTACAGAAGATTTTTTTCTGTTGAACCAACAAGACAAAGAGAAATTGTTTGAAATTACGTTTTTAGATAATTTTTATGCCAAACCATTCCTCAAAACAGATGAAAAAACATGGCTCGAAATCCGCCAAACGATTGATTTGTTGATTGCCGAAAAACGGCGAAAAGACTGCGCGTTGTCCATCATTCAATCTCTGTTGGGCATTTTATTAACCCAAATCCAACGCAGTTTCAATAAAGAAAATAGCGAAAATCCAAGCAAAAAATATATAATTCTCTATAAAAAAC
>JBJOPA010000267.1:0-3690 GCA_046051005.1 Bacteroidota bacterium | reverse complement strand
TATCTCTAATTTGTGTCACAATGTTACCTTCATCAAAAAGCGCATTAAGATTTGATAATGTCGTCTCCAAATCTCGTAATTTTCCTGAGTCAGATACCGCGTCTACGATTCCCGTGATAATTGTTTCCCCACTTGAGGTAACTAATTTTTTGCCGCCCAAAATACCATAATAATCCATATCTATAAGCAATTCTTTGACTGTGTCATCAAGATTTAGCCATTGACTACTAGTTAATACAGTTTTATTCTCTGTATTATAACTTTCCGAAGCATTTGTCATCTTAATTTTAACACGATTGTTTAGATACCAATCGTAATTTTTTTCAAATAATATATCAGCCATATCTTGAGTAATATCGCCAATTATTTCAATATTTTTAACTTGCGTACCTTCGTCAACTTCTTCTAAAAATGCCGTAGCATTACTTCCTTTTAAATTTATATCAATTGCCTTTTTCAAAATTCTAATTTGCTCTACGCTCAAACCAGCTTCTTGCATAGATGAACAAGCCCAATCAATATCATCAGATTGTTCACTAAGGTCAAATCCAAATCCAATTGTAACCCCTGAATTATTACCAGGCACTTCTGCTCTTGCAATATATCTAGCATCAATATTATTTTCTGCAATTTTAGTCAATCTCCCTTTTTTTATTTTTACTTTTCTCTTCTTCTTCACTTCTTTTTCTTTTTCTTTGTCTTCTTTTTCTTTGTCTCCGCTAATCTTATTATTCTTTTCATCCGCAAAAATAGGTTTTGAGGGAGCTACTGCTTCAATCGCATCTACCTCAATATTACCCACCTTGATGATCATACCCGCCCGAACAGTAGCACTCGGATTATTATTTATTTTTTTGAGTTGCTCAACAATATCTGCGATACCCAATTCTTTTAGGCTTTTATTTAGACCAGAAAAACGTATTTTACGTACGTCTTTCACGACAATTTGTTCTCCATCTTCTTCGTAATAAATGTCTTTAATTACACCGTTTTTCAGATTCGTAGCAACCTTGTAAAACGTTTCTTCTTTCATTTTATAGAAACATGTCGTTTGTATCAAGAATAAATCATTCGCATCGGTGATGCTTTTTACATCTTCAAACAATGCTGAATCGTCTAATATCGCCGCTGCTTCACGCGACCAATTGATTGTAGCCATATTTTTTTTATGAATTTGTAGTAGATAGCTGGGGAGAGCCAAAAAATACCCCCCCCAGTATCTACGCGATTTTAGAATGATGATTAGGGTTTTAGAATTTGGGTCTGTGGCACATCGCAACAACTTCCAAACACTTTTTTGTAAAACTCTGCTTTCTGATTTGGTTCTTCAATACCCGCCACAATTTCTAATTTTTGTAGCAATTCTAAGTTTTCCAATGTGCGTTTGGTCGCTTCTGCATCGTGAAGTTTCGTATTGAAACAATCCAAAGCCTCGCCTTGTCCCAAAAATGAATCCACCACAACACCGTCCGTCGCCAAAATGTAAGACTTCGCGTTCAGAATCACACCGCCTTTGATGCCGATTTCTAAACCGCCTTTGGTGTAGATGTCGTCATTTTCAGGCTTTCTGTTCACCCGCCAAAACGTTTGCTCTTCTTTGTTTCCCAAACACTCCCCAATTTTGACCGAAATGGACTCGATGAACTGCTTCGGCTCATCTTTATAGTTCATCACGGCGCAATAGTGCTTCAAAATCGAATTACGCACCTCTTCTCGTGCGCCTTTTTCAATGTAATCGTCCAAAAAAGTCTCCAAATCTTCCAAATTATACACCTTCATGCTTTCTGGATACCCATTGGTGAAAACGATTTTCAAGCCCGACAAATACGTCAAAGAAATATATTCCTGCGTCATTTGCCGAAACACGAAGTTCAAAGTCCGACTTTTGTTCAAGTTCAACAACTCGCGGACGGTGCTTTGTTCTTCGCCCTCTTTCACCGACTCCGTCGAAGACGTGTTGACCGTCACTTGCCGATTGCTGTTGGACGTTGCCACGTGTTTGTCCATTGCTTTGGACAACGATTTGGCATTCGACATCCGCGAAGAGGTCGAATTTTTGCTATAACTCGCACTCGCCTCTACTTTCAAACCCAGCCACTTGGCTTGTGCCGAAAGCGAAACTTTGGCTTCAAACTTTGTGTCCGTTTTGTCAGAAGTACCATTTTCGGTATCTTCTTGCATCAACTTTTCCATTTCGTTGGTGCTGTTTTCCGAAAAACTGTCCAATAAGTTTTCCGAACGCGCCCGCGTGACGTTGCTTTCGCGATACGTTTTTACCGAAATCGTGGTTTTTTCGCCTGGCAACAAGCTAAACGTATTCAACACTTTGCCTGCGCCATAATCGCCCAAAAACGAAGCCGTCGTATATTCTTCGATGACGAAGACACTCGGCATGACTTCTTTCGGGCGTTTGAGCGTCAAAATCTCCTTGCCATAGCCGCCAAATTTGTCCAACACGACAGGCACTTTGTCCTCTTCGGCAAACGAGTTTACTTGCCCAAGTGCGCTTTGCGAATAGTCGGGCGAAGCAAACGACATTTGATTGGCAACGCTCGTAGGTGTTTGCGCCAAATTGGTTTTCGCATCGCCTGTTTCGAGTTCTTCGCTGTCCGTTGATTGCTTTTGCGCAATCGCCTGCGGAATCAAGGTGTTCGAGCGCAATCGCTTTTTGAGTTCCAATTCCTTGTTTGCCCCTGCGGACTTGTCGAAAATATTGTTGGAAGGAACCACCAACGCAACGGGTTTAAACACGTTGCTGTCCAACGAAATTTTGATGTCACCATAAGACAAAAAACTGGTGCTTTGCGGCAAATTGTAATTGAGGGAGGGCGCTTTTTCGGGATTGGTTCCCAATTTGATTAATGCGCCTTTGGGCGTACAACTTTCGCCTTGCAAGGCATCGCGAAGTTGTTTCAAGATTTTCAATTGACTGTCAATCATGATTATTGATAAATTTTAAAGGTGAAAAAATAGGTTCGTGCGTTTGCGGGGGTGGTTGAATCTACCCCCCCCGCAAACATAAATCATTGTCAATCAATGATTTATGGATTTTAATTTTTAAATACTTCATAAATTTAGTATTTTTTGAATTGTGAAAAAAAATAAAGAATCATAAAAATATCCTTGCAAGTAATATTTGTTTGCAAATATATAGGTAAAAAAACGCTATCTGCAAATCTTTTTATTGTATTTCGTCTATTTTAACAAAATTTTAACTTTTAAATGGTCAAAAAGTCAAATATACTGGGGGGGGCTTTTAAGACCATATTTAATATTTTGAACCTGAACGATTGTAAAAGATGCCCCCCCCAGTATCCACAAGGTTATTGAATGATTTTTAAGGTCTTTAAGTTGCGTATCACAACAGTCGCAAATATTTGCTTAATATCCTTTGTGAAATTTGCGCCAATTATTTTTAAAATGAGGAGAAGCGATATGATAAATAGTTTTCACGTAATTTTCATATTCCTCTTTCTCCAAAAGTATTAATTGGGCATTTGTTTTGCCAACTAATGGGCTAACTCTATTACTACAACACGGAAATAAATCTGCTTTGACTATGGTGTCTTTAAGATAATATAAATTATAAGGCATTTCGTAGAATGGAGACCAGAAAGAATCTCTAAAATGCATAAAACCAATGACTAAAGTATCTTCTCGTTGGTCTCTACTTATTATTGCCATAGAATC
>JBJOPA010000266.1:0-7886 GCA_046051005.1 Bacteroidota bacterium | reverse complement strand
CATCATGCAAGTAAAACGTTTTTTATTTTCTCTTGGATTCGTATTGCTTTTTTTGGGTGCAAACAGCCAAAACGGTTTCCCTCAATGGGTAATGAAATTTAATGTTACGGACATCGTTCCTCTCAAAATGCCGCGTATTGGTGGCGGCGTAGAATGTGTTTTGGGGCAACATTCGATATCCGCCGAATACGGTTTTCAGTACAAATTTGACCAAAACAAGCAGCCCGACAGTAATTTTGTGCGCCCAAACGGACATTCGCTGGCGTTGGAATATCGGTATTATTACAATGATGGCGTTTATAAGCAACGATATTTTGGTATTCAAGTTTTTGGAAAACAGCAACTTTTCAATGAAGAATTGTGCTATTACAAAAGAGGAGATACTTCTTATTTTCGCGACGGTTATAATGATGCTTTTACCGTCAAAAAAGAGCGCGTAGGTTTTTATTTTGTATTGGGCGAAAAATATGAAAGTGATCGTTTCTCCGTAGAAATATATACGGGTTATGGTTTTTCGTATCGAAGGGTCGTCAATACGCATCGCAGCCTCTATTTGGAAGATGGCTATGAAGTTCCGTTTTCTGCTCAATTATTTCAAAGAGACAACAATATTTCCGAAAATAATGGTTGGGGACAAGTCTTTATGATGGGCGCGAGAATCGGCATTGCACTCAACTAAAGATTTAAAAAAATCTTTATTTCAAACGCACCAAACCCAAGCCGTGTTGTTGTGTCAGTTGGATTTTTCCGTCTTTCAATTCGGGCGTGGCGTAGGGGTTGTTGGCAATGAGCCAAGGTCCGTCGAGGTCCACAAAATCGCATTGCGGAGCCAGTTGTGCTGCCGCTAAAATGGCGCAACTGGTTTCCGTCATGCAGCCGAGCATGATTTTTAAATTTTCTTTTCTCGATTTTTTTAGAATTAAATTTGCTTCTGCCAAGCCACAACATTTCATTAATTTTATGTTGATGCCGTGAAAAGCATGTCGCACATCGTCTAAATCGTGGTATCTTTGAAAACTTTCGTCGGCAAAAATGGGCAACGGCGACCGCGCAGACAACCATTCGTGGCTTGCCAAATCGTGTTTTCCCATCGGTTGTTCGACCAATTGTACGCCCATTTCTTTCAAAAAAAAGATGAAATCGAGGGCGGCTTCTTTGTCTTTCCAACCTGCATTGGCATCAACGTATAATGGTTTTTCGGTAACTGAAACGATGGTTTCGACCGATATTTTATCCGTTTTCAAGCCTGTTGCCGCGCCTAATTTTATTTTCAAAACCTTAAAATCGCTTGCTTCGCTCACTTTTTGTCGCAATACTGGGGGGGTATCCATGCCGAGTGTACAAGACGTGACGGGCATATTTTGAGGGTTTGAATCGAACATTTGCCAAACCGTTTGTTCCAACATCTTGGCTTTCCAGTCGTGTAACGCAATGTCAATGGCGGCTTTGGCGGCGGTGTTGTTGGGTTCGAGTGCGTCAATTTTTTTCATAACGCTTAGGATATCAACACTTTCCGTATTTACTTTTTTTAAAATATTTGATTCGACTACTTTTTTCAAAAAACGACAAACCGAATCTTGCGACTCGCCCAAATAAGGCGGCATCGAAGCCTCGCCCTCGCCTTGCACGCCCGCACACGAGACCTGCACCAACACCAACGGCGTATGCGTGCGCGACATCGCGGCAACGGTGAAAACGTGCCGCAATTTTGCATCAAAAGGTTGAAAAAAAAGTTCCATCAGCGATTCAAATTTTATTTTTCTACGTCAAAATGAACACAAATAAACGATGAATATTTGTATCTTTACGCCGTTTTCTACAAAAAAAACTTTCAAATTGTTTAATAATTTATTTTATGAAAAATTTTATTTATACATTTTTCCTATTTTGCACGCTGGCGGCTTGCAAAAATGAACCCAAACAAGAATTTCCAAAAACGGGAAATGCGGATATTGACGCGCTCACCGAAGCCATTTTCAAAAATCCAAAAGATGCGCAACTTTATTTCCGCCGTGCGCAATTGTTCTATAAAAATGCCGAACAAGGCGGCTATTCCTACGCGCTGAAAGACATGCAATATGCCCTCGAAATAGATTCGGTCAATCTTGGCTTTCACAATTTTTTGGCGGACATGTACATCAGACCGCCCGAAGGCGAGCAACCGCAATCGCGTTTGGCTGTCACTACGCTCGAACGCGCCGTCGGTTTGTATCCCGATAGCATGAAAACGGTCTTAAATTTGGCAAAATTATATTATTTGACCGACCAAAACCAAGCGTCAATGACGTTGATTGATAAAATTTTGAAACGAGATGCCCAAAATGCAAGTGCCTTTTTTCTGCTCGCCAAAAATTTTCAGCGACTCAAAAAAGACGAATTGGCGATTGGCGCATTTCAACGAACCGCCGATTTAGATTCTAAAAACGTGGACGCTTTCATCGAAATCGCGCAAATGTATGAAGCAAAAAACGACCCAAAAGCCCTAAAATATCTTGACAATGCGCTCACCGTTGACCCCCAATGCGCGCCCGCTTTGCTCAACAAAGGAGTCTATTTTTTCTCTCGAAAACGCTATGCCGAAGCCCTCGAAGTCTATCAGCAAATGCAACAAAGCAATCCGCACGACCCCGATGTGTATTTCAACATCGGCGTTTTATACCTCGACCAAGATTCGACGGCAAAGGCAAGAGCCAATTTTGACATCGCCATCAAGGAAAAACCAACCTATTTTAGAGCCTATTACGGCATCGGCGAATGCGAAGAAAAAACAGGGGACAAAGCCGAAGCTATTAAAAATTATCAGCAAGCGATTGCCCTCATGCCCAGCTATCAAAAGGCAAAGGATAAGTTAGCAAAATTGGGTGTAAAATAAAAATTGCTTAAAAAATAAGGCAAATGGTCGAACTTTTTGAAGTAAAAAATGTTTTCAATACTTTCAATAATTATTGAAAATTGAAATTTTTTTAAAAAATGCTACCCCCCAGTATCCAGCGACTTTTTGAGTTAGAAAACATCATCAGTACATGAAAAAATATGATATAAATCGAATCAAACGCCCAATCGAACGCGAATTGGACGATTTTGAAGAACATTTTCGAGATTCGATGCGCTCAAAAGTATCGTTACTCGACAAAATCATGTATTACATCGTGCAACGAAAAGGAAAACAAGTGCGCCCGATGTTTGTTTTTTTGAGTGCAAAATTAGTCGGCGATACGGGAGAAAATGCGTTTACGGCGGCTTCGCTCATCGAATTGTTGCACACCGCCTCGCTCGTACACGACGATGTAGTAGATGACAGCTACGAACGCCGAAGTTTCTTTTCCATAAATGCACTTTGGAAAAATAAAATTGCGGTTTTGGTCGGCGATTATTTGTTGTCACGGGGTTTGTTGATGGCTTTGAGAACCAAACAATATCGAATCCTTGAAATTGTGTCCGAAGCCGTCCGAGAAATCAGCGAAGGCGAATTGTTGCAAATCGAAAAAGCGCGAAAATTGGACATTGAAGAAGATATTTATTACGAAATTATTCGCCAAAAAACGGCTTCTTTGATTGCAGCAGCTTGCGCAGCAGGCGCGGCTTCGACCACAAAAGACGAAACGGTGATTGAAAAATTGCGACTTTTTGGCGAAAAAATTGGCATTGCCTTTCAAATTCGAGACGATTTGTTCGATTATGGTTCAAATGATGTGGGCAAACCGTTGGGCATTGATATTAAAGAAAAGAAAATGACGTTGCCGCTCATCTACGCCCTCAACAACGCCAATTCGAGCGACCGAAAAGCCATTATCAATTTGGTCAGAAATCACAGCGAAAAACCTGAAAAAGTGGCGCAAGTCATCAGTTTTGTCCGCAAAAGTGGCGGGCTTGAATATGCAGAAATCGCCATGCAAAAATACAGAGACGAAGCGTTTGAAATCCTCAATACATTTCCCGATTCAGAAGTCAAAAAATCGTTTGCGGAATTGGTTATGTACGTCACCGAACGCGAAAAATAATCACCCCCCAGTATTTTTAATCAATTTTTATAGAAAAAAAAGAATTTTATGCGTCAAAAAACGTTACAAACACTCAACATTGCTACCTTTGTGGTTGTGTTACTTATCAATTATTTAGCCAATGCGTTGCCGTTAAATGGCGTTTCATCGAAAGATATTTCTGACAAATACGCCAATCAATTTGCCCCTGCGGGCATCACTTTTTCCATTTGGGGCATCATTTATTCGCTTTTGATTGCCGTGATGGTGTGGCAATTTATTGGCGAAAAAAACAAACAATTGCAAGCCATTGGGCTTTGGTTGTCGGCAAATTTTCTGTTCAACGCGATTTGGTTGTTCACTTGGCATTACGATATTTTATGGTTGTCGTTGATTTTTATGACCGCCATTTTGTACACCCTCATTCGCCTAAACACCGCGTTGACTTATCAAATGTTGCCCAGTTTTCAAGGAAAAACGCTCGTGCAAGCGGCTTTTGGCATCTATTTGGGTTGGATTTGTATTGCAACAATTGCAAATGTGACGACTTATTTGGTTTCGATAAATTGGAATCATTTTGGCTTGTCCGAAACCTTTTGGACGGGTTCGCTCATTGGCGTTGGCTCGGTGATTGGGGCGTTGTTGGTGGTTCATTTTCGCAATCGGTTTATCGGTTTTGCCATCATTTGGGCGTTGGCGGGCATTGCGTTGCGGCAATGGCAATTGCATGCGCACTTCACCGCTATCAGTTGGGCTGCCATGACGTGGGCGTTGGGCGTGATTGCCGTCGTTGCCTTTCCGCGCCGCTTGATGTAATAAAAAAAACAAATATTTTCTATAAAAAAAATCAGAAACGTGAATTTTCGCGTTTCTGATTTTTTTGATGCCCCCCCCCCAGTATATTTGCCCCTAAATGACTGATTTTCAAGGTTTTATTTAATTTTTACATTAAAATTTTTAGAAACATAAGAGCCGCATTCATTCCGAATGACGCACAAATAAACGCCTAAATCGGCGGCTTCGAGTTCGTCTATGATGAGCGTTCCATTTTTTGTTCCGATAAAAATTTCTTCGTCATCTTTGTACCAAACATAGGTGAAAGCCCCGCTCCCGCGCACGTCACCAACGCTTAATGTCAATTCTTTTCCTAACTTTCCTTCTATATTTTTATCGGCGATATCTTCAAAATTTTTATACATGATGAAAGGACTGTTACAAGCATCGCTTTCATAAATGATATAATTATTTTTATTTATTCCATCATTGGTTACCCAACCCATATTTTGCGAATATTCGTTCAACAAATAAACTTGATACCAAAACGAATTGCCTTTTCGGAAATATTCGCCTGTGGTGGCATAAAAAGATTGATAAAAAAGGCGAACGGGCTGCCCATTTGCCGCTGTGACGGTTGCCGAACTGGAATCTGGGCGCACTTTCACGAGCAAACTATCGGAATAACAAACCACTTTCATGTTTTCAGTTGAAATGTTTACGTCATTTGAAGCACTGGAAACATAGGCGTAGGTTTCGGCTTGGGTGGCGGCAGGAATCAAAACATTATAAAATTTATTTACATCATCAACGTATTTAGCCAACTTAAATCCGTTTGGCATGGTGCCGACGACCTTCGAGAAATTGGTTTTTTCGGCATTTGCGGCGACAATTTTGACAGATGGCGCGGCAACAACGAGTGTTTGAGCGAGCAAAAAAGACGGTAAGAGCGTCCAAATTCCAAGCAGGGCGATTGTTTTTTTCATAGTCATTTTTTAGTTAAAAATTTTCATTTTGCTTCACAAAGGTACATTTTTTTGATGTAGTGGATTAAAAAAAAGATTTTTGGGTTTAAATTCTTATGCAATAAAAAGTAATTTTGACGGTTGGATACTGGGGGGTGGCATTTTTTTGAAATTTTTATTGACAATTTGTTGACAATTTGTATTTTTGTGGAAATATTTAAAAAAATAGAAATTATGTCCTTACCAATAAAAACGATGGCAGAATTTGCTGCCAATGGAAGCGAACCCGAAGTCTTGTTTTGGGTGGGTTGTGCAGGTAGTTTCGATGCGCGTGCGCAACGGGTGACTATCGCTTTTTCAAAAATTATGGCAGGTTGCAACATAGATTTTGCAATTTTGGGCAACGAAGAAACTTGCACGGGCGACCCTGCGCGACGGGCGGGCAACGAGTTTTTGTTTCAAATGTTGGCGCATCAAAATATTCAAACTTTGAATATGTACAACGTGAAACGCATCGTAACGGCGTGTCCACATTGTTTCAACACGCTCAAAAATGAATATCCTGCGTTGGGCGGCAACTACGAAGTGGTGCATCATTCGCAATATTTGCAGCAATTGATTGCCGAAGGTCGCCTAAAATTGCAAGGCGGCGGCGATTTTGCTGGTAAAAAAATAACATATCACGATTCGTGTTATTTGGGTCGTGCCAACGATATTTACGAAGCACCGCGCGAAATTTTGGCAGCCCTTGATGCGGATTTGGTGGAACTGAAACGCAGCAAAAAGAACGGTTTGTGTTGTGGCGCAGGCGGTGCGCAAATGTTTAAGGAAGACGAAAAGGGCGACAAACGCATCAATATTGAGCGTGCCGACGAGATTTTGGAGTCAGGCGCGACGGTTGTGGCGGCAAATTGTCCGTTTTGCATCACCATGCTCACCGACGGCATGAAAGCCCGCGACCAACAAGACAACGTGATGGTCTATGACCTTTCCGAAATGATTTTGACGAAAATGCAAGGGTAAAAAACAGTCAACACAATGAAAATAATTTTTATGGGAACGCCGCATTTTGCCGTTCCTTCGTTGGATATTTTGGTAAAAAATGGCTATGAAATCGTGGCGGTCGTGACGGCAACCGACAAAATGGGCGGACGACACGGCTTGCTCAAATCGGCGGTCAAACAATACGCCGAAGCGAATAATATCCACGTTTTACAGCCCGAAAAACTTAAAAATGCGGAGTTTTTAGCCGAATTGCGGAGCCTCGAAGCAGATTTGCAAATTGTGGTGGCGTTCAGAATGTTGCCCGAAGTTGTGTGGAATATGCCAAAATTTGGAACCATGAATCTGCACGGTTCGTTGTTGCCCAAATATCGCGGAGCCGCGCCCATCAATTGGGCTATCATCAACGGCGATGCTGAAACGGGTTGTACAACTTTTTTGTTACAACATGAAATTGATACAGGAGATTTACTTTTTCAAGCCAAAATGCCCATCGCGCTTGACGAAAACGCAGGTAGCGTACACGACCGCATGATGCAAATGGGCGCGGAACTCGTCTTGAAATCGGTGAAAGCGATTGAAAATAATCAATATTCGCCGCAGCCGCAAAGCGACGAAATTGCCACCCACGCACCTAAAATATTTACCGAAACCTGCGAAATCAAATCGCATTTGACGTGTCAACAAACGCACAATTTGGTGCGCGGACTCAGTCCAAGCCCTGCCGCATGGACAAAATTTGACAATTTATTGCTCAAAATCTACAAAACCACCCCCCCCCAGTATAATTCCGATATTTCGCCCTTTGAAGACAAAAAATGGATAGAAAAAGATAATTTTAGAAGCGATGGACGCAATTTTTTCCAAATTCGTTGTTCCGACGGCTGGCTTTCGGTCGAAGAACTCCAACTCGAAGGCAAAAAACGAATGAACGTCAAAGATTTTTTAAACGGTTATCGGTTCTAAAAAAAAATTACATTTGGTATTTAATTTAAAAAAATTTAAAAAATACCATTTTTTGGACGAGAACAATGTTATACTTTTGCACGAAGATTTATTATTGCATATTTTTTAGGAAAAAAACAAACCGTAGATTTAATATTATGAAGAAAACTCTCCTGTTGGGCAGCGTTGCGTTGCTCCTACTTTTTACGTTCGGTTGCAA
>JBJOPA010000265.1:0-2903 GCA_046051005.1 Bacteroidota bacterium | reverse complement strand
TGCAGGTGGTACGCCACGAAGTAGTGGAACTGCTTACACGTATGCGTGGAATGACAACACTGGACAAACGGATTCTGTTGCCATCAATTTGAGAGCAGGAGCCTACGTCGTTAGCGTGACTGATGCAAACGGGTGTATTGATTCCGCTCGCACAGTTGTTGGCGAACCCGCCTCTGGCGTGCAAGCTGCGGCTGTACAAACCTTTACTGGATGTTTTGGAACGGCAACAGGTCGCGCAACGGTGACCGCACAAGGCGGTACGCAGCCGTACACCTATTCGTGGAGTAGTGGCTCGATTTTGCAAGAGGCGCGCGATTTGTTGGGCATTCCTTACACAGTCACCGTTACAGACCAAAATGGTTGTTCATTCTTGGATACGGTGGACGTTCAAACCCTAGATTCTATCAGTATTTACCAGTCTGCTATCAAACCTTCGTGTTTTGGGTTTTCAAATGGTACCATCACCATTGACTCTGTGTTGGGTGGTGCAGGAAATAACGTACTGAGAAATTATAATTTCCGTTGGAGTTCTACGCCTGTTCAAACCACGCCACAGGCAACAGGTTTGTTGGGTGGACGCGCTTATACAGTAACGGTGACCGATGGAAATGGTTGTTTCAATTACACTTCAATGGTGTTAGACCAGCCCGGACAAATTTTGGTTGCCACTACGCCTACCAATAACAAATGTTTTGGAGACACAACGGGTATTGCACAAGTCAATGCGCAAGGGTCTATCAATGTCTTTACTTATCAATGGAGTGCCAATGTGCCAAATGACCGAACGTTGCCGCGTGTAACAGGTTTGACGGCGGGGATTTATACGGTAACCGTAACCGATTCTACGGGTTGTACTGCCAATACTTCTGTCACCGTCACACAACCGTCAAGGTTGAGATTGGTGGATAAAATTTCGGATAATAACAAATGTTTTGGGGATTCGGTTGGTTCGGCGCAAATCCGAATGGCGGGAGGTACCCCCCAGTATAAATACATTTGGTCAACCGCCGCGCCGCGTCTTGATACGTTGCCAACCATTGCTGGATTGAAAGCGGGAACTTATACCATTACCGTTTCAGACATTAATGGATGTAGATTTATTGATACCGTCGGTTTGCGTGAGCCGAATCTTTTGGCAGGAAATATTACCACACAACCTGTAAAATGTTTTGCAGGAAGAGACGGTTCCATTAGCATCAATCCGTTGGGCGGAACGCCGCCTTATGTGTTCAGTACTGATAATCGCTTGTTTACGGGAACCAATAATTTGGTCGGTTTGCGGTCGGCTACTTACGATTTGTATGTCAAAGACGCAAATAATTGTCTTTGGTTCTCGCGTGCGAGCGTTGGAACGCCAACACAATTTACCGTCAACGCAGGACCTGACGTAACCATTCGATTGGGGGAAAGTACGCAATTGACCGCTACGCCAAGCAACAATCAAGGTAGAACCAGCTTCATTTGGCGTGCGCCTTACGATTCTACGTTGAGTTGTACCAGATGTGCTACGCCTGTGTCAAAACCGTTCTTTACCATCAATTATGTTGTGACGGCAACGGACACTACGGGTTGTATTGCCACCGACGAAGTACAAGTAACGGTATTGAAAAACGGAGAAATATTTATTCCAACGGGCTTCTCTCCAAATGCCGATGGCGCGAATGATAAATTGCGCGTCAGAGGAAAAGAGGGAATTAAAATTAAATCATATAAGATTTATGACCGTTGGGGCGAACTTATCTACGAAGCACGCAACTTTATGATTAACGATGAAAACGCGGCTTGGGACGGTACGTTTAGAGGACAACCGATGAATCAAGGTGCATTCGTTTGGTTCGTCGAAGCCCAATTCATTGATGGTTCGGTCGAAACGTTTAAAGGAAATACAACTTTGTTGAGATAAATTTTTAATTTTTAATTTTTCTAATTTTTTATTGACTTGTTGCTACATTTTTGAGCAACAAGTCAATGAAAAATGCCCCCCCCCAGTATAAATGGCATTTTTTATCCATTTTTTAAGGTTTTTTTTAAAATAAAAATTTTAAAAATGGGTTCACCGATAATTGATAAAAAAAATATGAAAAAAACATTGACGCAACGAATTTTCGTTTTGTTGTTGGCGACTATTTTTTGGCAAAATGCAACCGTACACGCGCAAGATGCCGTTTTTGGGCAGTTTTATGCTGCTCCCATGAATCTAAATCCCGCCATGACGGGGGTTTTTGGTGGGCAATGGCGTGCAAACATCAATTATCGCCAACAATGGACAAATATTTTCTCGGATTTTCCGCTTCAAACTTTACATGCAGGGTTTGATTATAAATTTAGAGTCATGGACGACGATTTCCTATGCGTCGGTGCAGATTTTTTGCGCGACGAACTCGGCGGCGATGCAAGATTGAACAGAACGTATGGAAATCTTTCGCTTTCTTTCATGAAGCAACTCAATGGTTCGCGATACAGAAGTGGCGACCAATATTTGATTCTCGGATTGCAAGGCGGCGTTGGGCAACACGCGATGGGTGGAAATTCGTTGTGGTTTGACAGACAATTTGACCCACTCGCTGCAAACGTCAATACAAATTTGCCAACGGGCGAACTTACGCCACAAGCGGGAAAGATTTATCCAGATTTCAATGCGGGATTGATGTGGTATTCGGTGATGGACGACAATCAAAGTATTTATGTCGGCATTAGTGGGCATCATATTTTGCAACCGAACATTAGTTTCTTTAATAATTCAAAAGAGAATTTATATCGTCGTTTTTCGCTCAATTTTGGGGGAGAAGTGCCGATTTCGCAGCAATTGAGTTTGTTGCCGGGTTTATTGGCGACTTTGCAGGGACCTTCGATGACAACGGCGTTTGGTACAAATTTCCGCTATTCTAATCACGATTGGAATG
>JBJOPA010000264.1:0-107387 GCA_046051005.1 Bacteroidota bacterium | reverse complement strand
GTTTGCCGTTTTTACAAATATCTTTACTGTCGCAGTGTCCACAGACAACCTGAGTTTCTATTTTATGATACATACTTTTTGAGCGCTAAGATAAGCAATCAACCAATTTCACCCACTACCTGAAAATGTATCCCATTCAATAATTGATTCATGTTGCCATTGATAAAATATGTCAATAGCTCCTTGACTATATTCTTCTAAAGAAAAATGAGTGATTAAACCATATATCCACCATTCTTTTTCAATTTGCGCTGCGGTGTCCAATATGGTCACATTAAATTCCGAAAACAATGTTTTAGTTCGTGCATCTTTACGCGCACACATTACTCGAATTTTAATTACATCTCCATATCCTATCAATATATTTTTATTTGATAAAACATTCTTAAAAACAAATCTTCTTGCAGATGTTGGAGCAAAAGAATCTAAATGAATATATTCACAAGTTGCAAATATCTCATCATCTTTTAATAACTGTATTTTTAAGAATTGCTTCACGATTTTACTCAATTTTTATAAAACCTCTTTTGCACACCCGCGCACGGGAGCATGGGCATTAAGAAAAGCCATTGTTCATCATTTAACAAAAAAGTGAAAACAGCGTATTTCTCTGTTTTCACTTTTTTGTTATTTATGATTTTTGTACTTCATTGAAAACTTACTGAATCGGTTTGAGCGTGTAGCCTGCTTGTCTCAACAAATTGACTACGCCTTCCTTGCCGCCCAAATGCCCCGCGCCAACGGCAAAAAATGTGATTTTTTCTTTCATCTGGACTTCCATTTGCGGAATCCAAGATTTGTTGCGCTTCGTGATGAGCAACGTCTGATAATTTGCCAAACTGCCGTCTTCTTCTTCCATCATTTGCGCCATCGCTTCGATGTCTTGCGACTTATACATCTTCACCAATTCAGCAAAACTTTCGTCGCCCGAGCCGCCGCCTTTCGCCGCTTTCATCAACATTTTGACTTGCTCGGCATAAGGAATGCTATCAAACATGCTCATTTGAAAGTCCATCGTTTCCAAACCTGCCGTTTTTTTCTTGGGTTTTGCATCGCTGGCAATTTTCATAAATTCCATTTCGTAAGACGTAGTTTTGGCGTTTGCGCCGCCGCCAAATGGGTTCTTCGCATCTCCTTTTTCGCCGTCGGTGTTGGTTTCAAACATAGAACTGATGAACATGGGTTTCATGCGTTCAAACATTTTATAATCCAATCCGCGTTTGGTCATTGCCATTTTCAGGGTGTCGCAATCTTCGGGTGACAAAAAATCGCAGATGCGTTTGTTGCCGTTCATACGCATTTTTCCAAGCATTCCGAGCAATCGAAACGGGTTCATCATTTCTTTCATATCAATTTCAAATGTCACGCGCCCTGCCGATGCGATGGCTTTTTTGGTGGACGGTGTCATGAAAAACTCCTGTTTTGGAATGATGTGAATGGTTCCATAGACAAACGACGGCTGGGTCAATCCATTGCCCGTGACTTCCCACAACAACGATTTTTCGGATTTTGCCATCGGCAATCCGCTCGTGACGGCTTTTGGTGTTTTTTGAGCCGTATTGCAAGCCGAAATCACCAAAACGAGCAACAAAGTTGCCCAGTTTCCCAAAAAATTGATTAATTTTTTCATTTTGAAAATGTTATTTTTTTTATAATTATTTCGTTTAAAAAAAGAAATATGAATGGCATTTTTTCTTCAAAGTATCCCCCCCAGTATTTTCCCATTTTTTACGTTTTTTTTGAATTTTTAGTTCGTCAAAAGGGTGTAAAATTTTCAACAAAAGTAAAGAATTATTCAAGAAACCATAAAAATTTTGAAAAGTTTTGAAAAAGCCCTTATTTTTGCCGTCCAATTTTTTATTAAATATTTTTTCAGATTAGATTTTAAACTCAATTTTTTAGCGATGAAAGTAGCAGTCGTAGGCGCAACGGGTTTGGTGGGTTCCAAAATGTTGCAAGTGTTGGCAGAACGCAATTTCCCGATAACCGAATTATTGCCCGTTGCATCGGCGCGTTCGGTGGGCAAATTGGTGGAATATCGCGGCAAATCTTACCCGATTGTCAGCATGGAAACCGCCATTTCGTCAAAAGTGGACCTTGCCATTTTTTCGGCAGGCGGCAGCGTTTCCCTTGAATTTGCGCCGCTTTTTGCCGCCGTCGGCACCGTTGTCGTTGACAATTCGTCGGCTTGGCGCATGGACACAACCAAAAAATTGATTGTGCCAGAAGTGAACGCCCACACCCTGACTTCGGAAGACAAAATCATTGCCAATCCGAATTGTTCTACCATTCAAATGGTGGTCGCGCTGAAACCTTTGCACGACCGTTACGGCATCAAACGGGTTGTCGTTTCGACCTATCAATCGGTCACAGGCACGGGCGTGAAGGCGGTTGAACAAATGGAAAACGAGCGAAATGGCATTTTTGACGGCGAAATGGCTTACAAATATCAAATTGATAAAAATGCAATTCCACACATTGACGTGTTTCTCGACAACGGCTATACGAAAGAAGAAATGAAAATGGTGAACGAAACGCGCAAAATTATGGGCGACAATTCGATTCGTTTGACTGCCACAACCGTCCGAATTCCCGTCGTTGGTGGGCATTCGGAAGCCGTAAATGTCGAGTTTTTTCAAGATTTTGAAGTCAGTGAAGTACGGGAATTATTGGCAAAATCGGCTGGAATTGTAGTCGTTGACGATGTCGAAAATTTCAAATATCCAATGCCGTTGATGGCGCACGACCGCGACGAAGTTTTTGTTGGACGCATCAGACGCGACGAATCGCAGGAAAAAACCCTCAATTGTTGGATTGTTTCCGACAATTTGCGCAAAGGGGCTGCCACCAATGCCGTTCAAATTGCAGAATACATGTTAGAAAAAGGTTTTATCGGTCAGAAAAAAGAAAAACGAAAAAGAGTGTCTGTTTCCTAATTTTTTTTCAAAAAAAAAAGATACCCCCCAGTATGTTGACCATATTGGGGGGTATCTTTTTATATTTTTTTAAAAAAAATTATAACACAAATTAATGTTGCGGTGGAATAATTGGATTGATGCGACGAAACCACAATGGCGGAAACAATGCCAATAAAATCGCCGCAGGATAGCCCATCGGCAATTGTGGACTCTCTTCGTGATGCCGCAAAATCTGATATTTTCGCGTAGATTTGTAATGATGGTCGGAATGCCGCGTGAGTTCATACAAAAAAATGCGCCCCAAATCGTGATTTGAATTCCAAGAATGACGCGGCAAAACGGGTTCGTAACGCCCAGATGCTAGCATTTTGCGCCGCAAACCGTAATGTTCGATGTAATTCACCGTTTCCAGCAACAAAAAACCAATCGCCGCCGCGCCTATCGCAAACAGCAAAACGGTGAAACCAAACGCCCAAAAAATGACTCCAAGATAGACAATTTGAAGCAATTGAAACTGTAACATTTCATTTTTGAGCGTCCAAATTGTTGCATTTTTATCGTTTCGACGCAAATCGTCTGCCGAAAGTTGCCAAGCGGAAATCCAACTACCGACGACCGAACGCACCCAAAAATGATATAAATTTTCGTTCAATCGCGCTGATGCAGGGTCGGCATCAGTCGCCACGTGCTTGTGATGTCCGCGATTGTGTTCGATATAAAAATGCAAATACAAAGCGGGCAACAACAACATCTTGGACATCAGTTGCTCGATTTTACTGTTTCGATGCCCCAATTCGTGCGCCACGTTGATGCCAAATGCACCCACCATGATGCCCATTGAAAACAACAAACCTACGTTTTCGAGGGTCGAAAAACGCCCGTCGCCTATCACGACAAACGCCCAACCCATCAAACCGTATAAAATTGGGACATGCGAATAGAGCAACCAATCGAAAAAACGAATGCCGCTTCGCGTGGGTTCGTCGGCTTCGTCGTGGTTTTGCGTGCGTTGCGGCAGCAAAATTTCAAGCAACGGAAGGGCAACAAAGACAATCAACACCGCACTAATCGAGTGAAAACCGCCCAACCAAAGCCCCATCGCAGCCGCCAAAGGCGCGATGTAAGCAATCAAATATTTTAAATCTTTCATTTTTTTAGAAATTTATACGCAAAAATAACAAAAAAATGAATTTTATACTGGGGGGGGGCTTTTTTTTATGAAATTTAAAGAAAAAAAGAATTTTCGTATTTAATATTTTTTTATCGGTCAGACCAAAGTCGGAGGTGCAAATCGGCATCTTGATTGGTTTGGGAAACGCGGACTTTACATTCCGAAAAGGTCGGTTTTCGCCATTTGACGTTTACGCCATTCGACAACGAATAGGGTTCTTCGGGAACGCCAAGACTGGAACGGTCGAGGTTTTTGTTGTCGTTGAGGTCGTGATATGCCGTGAAAGCATAGTCTCCATAGGGCAATGAAAAGCCCAATGTAACCGAACTTTGCCCATTGGTGGGCGCGGCTTGAATGGAAAAATATTTTTTTGAATCCAAAAAAGTTGCCGACGAATTATAAATCGCCACCCGAATGCGCCCTTGCGAGGCTTTGATGTTGTGAACGGTGACTTTCAACAGGCAATTTTCGGCATATTTCCAAGTGGAATTGACCGAAAAAAAAGCAACGAGAAACAAGGAAAAACAGAAAACAAATCGTTTTTTAAAGGTATTTTTCATAAATTTAAGTAAAAAATTGAAGCCAAATAGTTGTAATACTTTTCACCTAAAAAATGTAACGTACAAAATGTCGTTGTGTTGTGAAAAAATAAAATTTTAATCATTTTTTACCTACAAATTACAATTAAAAACGAAATTTTAATTTTTGGATTCTATTTTTGAAAAAAAGATTCTTGAAAAATTTTGATGCGAGAAAAGACGGGGAAAAGATTTTTTCTATCTTTTTTTTGAAAAAATGCGGTTAAAACGGTCAAAATGATGGAAAAAAAATAAAATTCGTATCTATTTTTGATTGGTTTATCTTACTTTTGCGCCGTTTCGAGAGAAACATATAGTTTTTTATATTTGTATGATTTTCTTTTCGAGACAAATCAGACAAAAAAGTGGGAAAAATGGGTTTTATACTGGGGGGGGGTGTCTTTTTCGGTTTTTAAGCATTTTTTTTTCATCAACGCAAAAAATTATCAGAATCAAAAGTTTTATTTTCAAAAAAAATTTTAAAATCAACAGTTTAACGATTTAAATTTATGGATTCGTTGATGTACGTATTGCCAGTTTTTGGCGTATTAGGTTTGGCTTACATGGCATATTTATGGTCGTGGGTCAACAAGCAAGATGCTGGCAATAGCCGCATGCAAGAAATTTCAGGTGCGATTCAAGAAGGTGCGATGGCATTTTTGAAGGCAGAATATCGCATTTTGACAATTTTCGTTTTGGTAGCAGCCATTGCTTTGGCGGCGCAATCTACGTTGGTAGCCACTTCGCACTGGTCTATCGCGGTTGCGTTTGTGATTGGCGCGGTGTTTTCCGCAGTAGCGGGCAATATCGGCATGCGCGTGGCGACCAAAGCCAACGTGCGCACGACAGAAGCAGCACGCACGAGCCTTTCAAAAGCATTGGACGTTTCTTTCCGTGGCGGTATGGTCATGGGTTTGGGCGTAGCAGGTTTGGCGGTGTTGGGTTTGAGCATTTTGTTCATCATTTTGACCAAAATCTTCTATGTCGGCAGCACCGATTCAATGGTAAAAGTATTAGAAATCCTTGCAGGTTTCTCTATTGGTGCAGAATCTATCGCGTTGTTTGCGCGTGTAGGTGGCGGCATTTATACCAAAGCAGCTGACGTAGGCGCAGACCTCGTGGGCAAAGTAGAAGCAGGCATTCCAGAAGATGACCCGCGCAATCCTGCAACTATCGCCGACAACGTAGGCGACAATGTAGGTGACGTAGCAGGCATGGGCGCGGATTTGTTCGGCTCGTATGTGGCAACGGTGTTGGCATCTATGGTGTTGGGCAATTATGTGATTGCTGCAAATCCCGGTTTTACAGATGCTTTTGGCAATATGGGACCTATCTTGATTCCTATTTTGTTGGCAGGTTTGGGCGTTGTTTTCTCCATCATGGGTTCATTCTTGGTGAAAGTGAGCGACGACGGCAAAGCAACGATTGATACGGTACAAAGTGCATTGAATCGCGGCAACTGGATTGCTATCATCTTGACGGCAATTGCATCGTATGCTGTGTTGCAATGGATGTTGCCAGCCGAGTTTTATGTAGAAAAATTTGGTGAAGCGAATGCGAGAATCACGCCGAACCACGTTTTTGCTTCGGTCATTTTCGGTTTAATTGTAGGCGCATTGATTTCAATGTTGACCGAATATTATACAGCAATGGGCAAAAAACCTGTTATGGACATCATCAGAGCGTCTGCAACGGGTCCAGCGACGAACATTATTGCGGGTTTGGGCGTAGGCATGATGTCAACGGCTTATCCGATTTTGTTGTTCGCAGGTGCGATTTGGGGTTCTTATTTCTTCTCTGGTTTCTACGGTGTGGCATTGGCAGCTTCGGCAATGATGGCAACTACCGCCATGCAATTGGCAATTGACGCTTTCGGACCTATCGCAGACAATGCGGGTGGTATTGCTGAAATGTCAGAATTGCCAGAAGAAGTACGTGGACGTACCGATATTTTGGACTCTGTGGGCAACACAACCGCAGCGATTGGCAAAGGTTTTGCGATTGCTTCGGCAGCTTTGACGGCGTTGGCGTTGTTTGCGGCTTACGTGAAATTTACAGGCATTGATGGCATCAATATTTTCAAAGCAGAAGTATTGGCTGCATTGTTCATTGGTGGCATGATTCCAGTGGTGTTCTCGGCTTTGGCAATGAATGCCGTAGGTCGTGCAGCAATGGACATGGTGCAGGAAGTGCGTCGCCAGTTCCGCGAAATTCCAGGAATTTTGGAAGGTACAGGCAAGCCTGAATATGACCGTTGTGTACAAATCTCTACCGAAGCAGCATTGCGCGAAATGATGTTGCCGGGTGCAATTACCATCATTTCACCAATTTTGGTGGGCTTCATCATGGGCGCGGAAGCGTTGGGCGCGTACATGGCGGGCGTGACGGTTTCGGGTGTTATGTGGGCTATTTTTCAATCAAATGCAGGTGGTGCATGGGACAATGCAAAAAAATCTTTTGAAAAAGGCGTTGAAATCAACGGTGAAATGTTCTACAAAAAATCTGAACCACACAAAGCGGCGGTTACAGGTGACACCGTAGGCGACCCATTCAAAGATACGTCAGGTCCTTCGATGAATATCCTCATCAAATTGTCTTGTTTGGTAGGTTTGGCGATTGCTCCAATTTTGGGTCAGCAAAACGGCAAACACAAAACAACGGGCATATCAGAAACTAAAACAATTATCGAGCAACCAAAAGCTCCTGTTGCTGAACCGCAAACATTGAATGTCGGTCAAGCAACGGTTACGAAAGTGAAATAATTTTTTGTTATCCGAGATATAAAAAAAACGACTGCCGAAGTATTTTGGTAGTCGTTTTTTTTTTGTAAATATTTTAAAACAAATTGACTTTTAAAGTTGTTGTGAAGCGTGAAAGAAGAAATTTCAATGCTTAAATTTTAATATAAAAATAATATGTTTACTGGAATTATTGAAAATTTGGCGACCGTGCGCGCCATTCGCACCGAAGGAACAAATATCCATCTCGACATTGCTTCTACGTTGACCGATTCGCTCAAAATAGACCAAAGCGTGTCGCACAACGGCGTTTGTTTGACCGTCGTGGACATCAAAGACGACGTATTTACCGTCACAGCAATTGCCGAAACCCTACGATTGACGAATCTAAATGCCTTGAAAACGGGCGATAAAATCAACATTGAACGGGCGATGGTCGCAGGCGCACGACTCGACGGACATCAAGTGCAAGGTCACGTGGACACGACCGCCCGATGCATCGAAAGACGCGATGAAAACGGCAGTTGGCTGTTTCGTTTTGCTTTTGATGCCCCCCCCCAGTATATTCTCGTTCCGAAAGGCTCTGTGACGGTCAACGGCGTGAGTTTGACGGTGGTCGAACCCAAAGACCGCGAATTTTCGGTAGCGATTATCCCTTTTACTTTTGAAAACACGACTTTTCATCAATTAAAAGTCGGCGATTTTGTGAATATTGAATTTGATATTATTGGAAAATATATTTCCCAACACATCGAAGCCTATTTGAAAGCCCACATGCTTCAATCATAAATTCAATAATCCAAATGCTTCGTGATAGGGCGTTTCAATGTTTAAAATGTCGAAATTTACTTTTGATTTTAGTTCAATCAGTTTAAAGATATTTTGACATTGTTGGTCAGAAGTAACAAACTTTTGAATATTTGATTCAACATCAGCTTGGGCAAATAATTTTGTGTCATTCGGAATAATCAATCGTTGAGGCAATACCGTTTTGTCTCTATGTTGATAGACGGTGCGCGCCATGTCGCCTGCTTTCGTTGCATGAACAATGTTAAATGGCAAAATTTGCACGTCGCGTAGTGGCAATTCATCTAACGTTCCTTTCACACAATATTCTGCAATTGAAATTGTAGAAACTTTCAATATTACCCCTTTTTCTAGAAAAAAACGATAATATTGTAAGGCGTTTTCATGCAATCGGTCGTTTTCATTGAGCAATCTGATGAGGAAGCTCGTGTCTAACAAAACACATTTAAGTTCCATAACCGCGTGTTGTTTTCAGCCATTGGTCTGCGTCGTCCACGTCTGACCAATTCTTTTTGGCTTTTTGAATTAAACTTTTTATATAATCTTCTTCAAAAATGGGTCGAAAACCTTGCATTTCAAGCAATTGAAGCGACGATTTATCCATTTCGCCCGTTTTGAGATGTTGCTTTCCTAAAACGCGAACGCCATATGATTTGTAAAGCGGATTTAACTCATATGATTCTAATTGTTGAATCGTAGCACTGACTTTTATCACACCCCATTCTTTGGTGTCTAAATGGATATTGGCTCTGTTTTTGCCCCCTGCATCTACGATTGTGCCGTAAAGATAAAATTCAGCGTCCACCCAAATATCTTCATTTTTTTTAAATTTCGTATTTTTGTCAATGATAAAAGCATGATTATCAGAAACTGATGTATATACTTGATAATAATAATCATTATTGCGCGCATTGGCGGCGAGTGCTTCAAACGCACGAGCAGTAGCGGGTTCTAAAAAATTGAGACTATAATCTTCGTTTTCAATTTTTCTCAACCACGCATTGAAACTAATGGCAGTTTGTTGTGTAGTCGAAAATGTATGGATTACAGAACCCTCCGAAACTTGATAAGAAGTAAGGGAGCGATCTTTTTTAGCGGTGGCAAACAGTAAATGCTCGACTTGCTGCAACAGCTCGGCGAGTTCTCGAATATCAAAATTTTGAGGAGAAAGGTCAAAATTTCCCTTTTTTCCGCTAATTCTTATAAATATTTTACCTAATTTTTCCAAAATAACTGCTATTTAATGTTTGCAAAAATACAACGTTTCTGCTAAAAACAGGCAGAAATAATCTTTTCCAAAGAAAAAAATATTCCAAATCGCGTTAAAAAATGGTAAAAGTTGAGAAAACTAATTCCTTTTTTCAAAAAATGGGCTTTTTTTATCAGAAGAAAACCTATTTTTGCGCCGAAAAAAAATTCCCTTTTCCCATTTTGTCTCAAAAAACGGCTCGGATACTGGGGGGGGGAGTTTTTGAACTAATTTTTATAGAAAATAAAAAAAATAAAAAGAGTTATGCCTTATCTTTTCACCTCTGAATCCGTTTCCGAAGGACATCCAGATAAAGTCGCCGACCAAATTTCGGACGCGCTGATTGACAATTTCTTAGCATTCGACCCTACGTCGAAGGTGGCATGTGAAACATTGGTCACAACAGGTCAAGTCGTTTTGGCAGGCGAAGTAAAATCGAAAGCCTTTTTGGACGTTCAAAAAATTACGCGAGACGTAATCACAAAAATTGGCTATACGAAAAGCGAATATATGTTCGATGCAAATTCGTGTGGCATCTTTTCTGCCATTCACGAGCAGTCGGCAGACATCAATCAGGGCGTAGAACGCACCGCTCCAGAAGAGCAAGGCGCAGGCGACCAAGGAATGATGTTTGGTTACGCTACCAACGAAACCGATAATTATATGCCACTCGCTTTGGATTTGGCACATAAAATTCTTATCGAGCTTGCCGACATTCGCCGCGAAAATCGCCGCATGAAATATTTGCGCCCCGACGCAAAGTCGCAAGTTACCATCGAATACGCTGACAATGGCAAACCAATTCGGATTGACACCATCGTCGTTTCTACACAACACGACGATTTCGCCGACGACGAAACCATGTTGGCAACCATTCGCCGCGATATTATCACCTATTTGATGCCACGCGTGCGCGCAAAAGTCAAACAATCGCTCAAAAAATTGTTTAACGACCAAATCACGTATCACATCAATCCGACGGGCAAATTCGTTATCGGCGGACCGCATGGCGACACAGGTTTGACTGGTCGTAAAATCATTGTGGACACCTATGGCGGAAAAGGCGCACACGGCGGTGGCGCATTCTCTGGAAAAGATCCATCAAAAGTGGACCGTTCGGCAGCTTACGCAACCCGACATATCGCCAAAAATATGGTGGCAGCAGGCGTTTGTGACGAAATTTTGGTGCAAGTTTCTTATGCCATCGGCGTAGCAAAACCTTGCGGTTTGTACGTAAACACCAACGGAACAGCGAAAGTCAAAGGCGAAAATGGCAAAAAAATGAGCGACGGCGAAATCGCTCGCAAAATCGAAGAAGTCTTCGACATGCGCCCTTACGCCATCGAACAACGCTTGAAATTGCGCAATCCAATCTATCTCGAAACGGCGGCTTATGGTCATATGGGACGAGAATACGAAGTGGTAAACAAAGTTTTTGAAGGACCCAATCAACAACGCATCGAGCGTCAAGTTGAATTGTTCACTTGGGAAAAACTCGATTTCGTGGCGCAAATCAAAACCGCTTTTGGCTTGTAAAAAGTAAAATTTAATATAAAAAAAAGCCTGAATCAATTGCTTGATTCAGGCTTTTTTTTATATAATTATTTGATGATTGAATTATAAAAAAACTTCATTTAAATAATTGTCTTTTTTCCCATTTTTAAACAAAAAAATGCGACCCCCCAGTATATTTAACTTTTTTACCTAAATTTTGTTAGTTTTTTTATAAAAATTTTATGAATTTAGTTTTTAAAAATCTGTATTTCCAAATAATGTGTACATTTGCTTTGTGTTTTAATTTTACAGGTTTGAGAAAAATTTTTCCGTAGAAAAAGAGAAAAAAACGCAACGGAAAACAATTAAAAACAGCGTTAGAAATTATAAAATTTTGGCGGAAATCGTAGAAAAAATCGGGACTGTGAGCAAGCGCAAACCCAAAGTGGTCGTCATTTCAGACGTACATTTGGGGACTTACGGCTGTCAGGCACAGGCGTTGTTGGATTATTTGCGCTCCGTGAAACCCGAAACGTTGATTATCAACGGCGATTTCATAGACATTTGGCAATTCCGAACCTCCTATTTTCCGCCCGAACACCTCCAAATCGTCAATCGCGTCTTGAAATTGCTTGCCAACGGAACCAATGTTTATTATTTGACGGGCAACCACGACGACGCGCTGCGGCGTTTTTCAGATTTCACAAACGGAAAATTTCAGCTTTGCGACGAACTCATTTTGGAATTGGGCGGCAAAAAACATTGGTTTTTTCACGGCGACCGTTTCGATATTTCTGTCAAAAAAACGCGCTGGCTCGCAAAAATTGGTGGTTTCGCCTACGAAATTTTGATTTTACTGAACCGCGCCTACAATCGAGTGACGCGAATTTGGCGCGGGCGACCGTCCAATTTTGCACACACCATCAAGGCAAAAGTGAAAGGAATGGTCAAAAAAATGGACGATTTTGAAGCAAAAGCCATCAAAGTAGGAGCCGCCGCAGGCTATGATGTGGTCGTGTGCGGACACGTGCATCGCCCCCAAATGCGCGAGGCAGAGGGCGTTTTATACCTCAATTCGGGCGATTGGATAGACAGCCTCACGGCACTCGAATTTGAAAACGACGCATGGCAACTCTATCGGCATCAAATTACGTAATGGATTTAAAGTTTTTTTATAAAAAAATTACGCATTTTTGACGGAATGAAAATACGATTGAAAAATATTTTGCCGTTTACCTATTTTGATAAACCGTATTCTATTTTTTTCTATTTCTGATGAATAAAACTATTGCACAGGTGTTGACATTGCGCTAATTTGCTCAATATTTAAAAAATATGATTAAAAATTATATTTTAAAATTTACTTCCATTTCAGGCATTTTGGCTAATTAACCAAAGATTAACAGAATCTATACGTATTTTAACACGATTTTATATGCCTAAATGTTTTTTTTTGCGTCTCTATAATAAATCGAAACGCAATTGATAAATGACCGTACTGCGAACAGATTTTTTATTTTCACGTTTCTTTATATCAACAATTTTCTAACCAACGCATGTAAGTTTTACGATTTTTTTTTCAGAAAAAAGATTTCAAAAACAGGAGCAGCTTCAAATTGTGATACACTATGATTGCAAAAGAATTGATTTCGAGCGAAGTATTTCCGCTCAAGCCGACTTCGACAGGCGACGATGCCTTGCAAATGATGAATGATTTTCACGTCAGACATTTGCCCATCGTCCGCGACGAACAAATCATTGGGTTGCTTGCCGAAGAACAAATCTGGAACTTCGACCCCGACGATGCCGTCGAAACCTACGCACTCGCCCCCCCCCAGTATGCCCGCGAAAACGACCACATTTACGAGGTCATGCGGCAAATTAATCAGCATAAATTGACGCTTGTGCCAGTCGTAAGCCTCGAAAACAAATATTTAGGCGTGATTACGCTCTACGATTTGTTGCAATTTTTTGCAAAAAGTGCAGCCTTTGCCGAGCATGGCGCGGTGATTGTGTTGGAAGTAAATCGTCAGAATTATTCGCTTTCGCAAATTGCACGTATTGTAGAATCTGAAAATGCGTTTGTCCTAAATTCCTTCGTGACTTCTGCGCCCGACACCACCGAATTGGAGGTTACGCTCAAAATCAGTCGTCCAGATATTCAGCGCATTTTGGCAACTTTTGTCCGATTCGGCTACATCGTCAAAGCGTCGTTTACAGAAGAAGATTACATCAACGATTTGAAAGAAAATTATGATATGTTGCTCAATTATTTGAGCATTTAAGCCTTGAAAAGGCGTTAAAAAATCATCATTTCCTAAAAAAAGCCTACCCCCCAGTATCCGAACCGAAAAAGTGGTTTGGATACTGGGGGGTAGGCTTTTTTGTCATTTTATGGCAACATTCGGGGTTTTCAAATACTAATAGAAATGGATTAGTTTAAATTTTACAAATGTTTTGAATATCGGTATAGTTTTTGGAAAATAAAAGCGGTAAACCTGTACTACTTTAATTCTCAAATTTATTATCAAAAATATTTCCCTTGAAAAATTCAAAAAATTTTGTTGAAATGATGAAAAAGCTATTTTTTAGTTGCCTTCTCTTGCTTTTTTGTCAAAATATGTGGGCGCAATCGGGCGAATTTGAAACGCGATTGGTGCTTCAACGGCTCGAATGCAACAAACAACGGGCATATTTGGCAGTTCAAGTGCGAGCAAGTGACACCTCGAAACGCTTTTTGTTGGGCGATGCCAATTTCAGATTGCGCTACGATTCGCGGCAATTGGCAAAACCATTTTTGATGGAACAAACCCGTTTTTCGAGCCAATCGCCTGCAAATGACCGCAATTATAGCGAACAAACGCTCAACGGCAGCAGCGAAGGTCCAACAGTCGGACTCATTTCCTTGAACATTGTCTATACGGGCGGCGGCAACAATGCGGCACAAATTGATACCAATTGGCGCACCGTTTCGTTGTTGGGTTTCACGCTCGTGCGCGTGGACGTGTGTTTCGATTTGATTTGGAATACGCATCAAACTTTTCCCGCGACGGGCATGAATAGCGTAAATATTCCAGCTGCCGCGCCTTCCAACTATTCTTTGGCAGACGTAGGCTCAAACGGCGTTTTTCAGAATATTTCGGTGTGTCCGCGTACCATTTGCGATAATTATTTTCCACCCGTTGCCATCAAAGACACCACACACACCGTCAGAGGCGGTCGAAAAGTTATCGGTGTAGCTGCCAACGATACGGTTCGTGGCGGCACCATTCGCGTCTTGACCCCGCCCATGCACGGGACGGCGGTGCGCTTGGATTCGGGTTCGGTAGAATATGTTCCCAATCCCGGTTATTGCGGCATTGACTCTTTGCAATACGAAATTTGTAACATCGTCGGTTGCGATACGGCTTGGGCGGTCATCACGATTGGCTGCGAAGATTTTGAAATTTTTACAGGCGTTTCGCCCAATGACGACGGTCTCAATGATACGTTTACGATTGTCGGAATTGAACGTTTTCCGAATAATATTTTGAATATTTACAACCGTTGGGGCAATTTGGTATATCAAAAAAAAGGATATAAAAATGAGTGGAACGGCGCGTGGGAAGGAATGGCAGTGCCAGACGGAACCTATTTCTACATGCTCGAAGACGGCAACGGCGGATTCTATTCAGGCTATCTACAACTGCATCGTTAACCGTCAAACGGTTTCAAAAATAAATATTTCAAAAAAAAATACGCCCTTTTTTCTTAAAAATACCTTTCGTCCTCCAATCCCCCCGAAGGGAGGAAGAAAGGAAATTGAGGGGGGAAAATACTGGGGGGGGCGTATTTTTTTCTGGAAAACATAAAAATTCCCTTTTTTTTTTACAAATACATTTTTCACAAAAATTTTTAACAAAAAAAATAAACAACAATAACGTGAAAAAGTAAACATTTAACTATTTAAAATTTTTCCAATGAGTACGAATATAAAAACTTTAAAATCCTTTGGTGTTTTGAGCCTTTTCTTTCTGTGGAATGTGGCGACGGCGCAAGTCAAATTTGGCGACAATCCAGGCACCAAAAATCCATCGGCAATCGTAGAAATCGAAAGTGTCAATCGTGGTTTTTTGCTCCCGCGCATGACCACTGCCGACATGACGGCAATTTCCAGCCCCGCAAATGGTTTACAAATTTATAATACGACTACCCATTGCATTTGGGTTTATCGCAATTCGACGTGGCAAAGCATGTGCGACCCCAGCAGTTTGGGCGCGTGGAGTCTGACGGGAAACAGCAACACCAACCCAACCACCAATTTTTTAGGAACCACAAACGCGCAAGATTTGGCGTTTAGAACCAGCAATTCGGAGCAAATGCGTTTGTCTTCGACAGGTTTTTTGGGGATTGGCACGACTGCGCCTTCGGCAAAATTGCATGTGTCGGGAACCACCGCCGCCGCTACCCCATTTTCACAATTGATAGACACCATCAGCAATGCCGCTTCTTTTATCAATGTTTGGGACCACAGTGGTTGGTTGTCCAACACGACCGTCACGCCGACGAGTGCGGCGACGACGACTTATACTGGGGGGTATCATTTGTTGCGTTCTTCGTCCAACAACGTTGCCAATTCTACGTTGGTGGCATCGGCTGCCGACGCAAAATATTCAGGAACTGGCGCGGTAAGCATTTTGACGGGTATCAATTCGTTGGCAGAAAACAGAAGTTCTGGGACAATTTCTACGGCTTATGGCAGCGATAATATTGCGAATAACAATAGTTTTGGTGCGTTCACGAGTGCCATCGGGATTCGAGGCATGGTGTCGAACAGTTCGGGCGGCGTGATTTCCAATGCGCGTAGCGTCTATGCCCGCGTGCAAGCGGCGGGAACGGGAACCATCACCAATGCGTATGGCGTTTATAGCGAATTTAGCAAGGGCGGCAGCGCGACGATTACAAACGGATACGGAATTTTTGTAGGCGATGTGTTGGCGACCAACGGTTTTGGCGTGTATCAAACGGGTATTGACGATATCAATTATTTGGGCGGAAAAACGGGCATTGGCATCAATACGCCCGCACAAATGTTAGACGTGCGCGGAACGGCAACCTATAATTTCAATGCCGATGTGGATTTAACGTCTTACGGAACCGATTTTTCGACCATTCGCGTCAGAAAATCGAATGGAACAGACCTTGCGCCAACGATTTTTACGGGCGGTAGCATCGCGTCTTTCGAGGCGGAGGCGTATGACGGCGCAAATTTTCAGAAAGCTGCAAAAATTGTAATGGCAAGTGACGATGCGATTGGCGCAGGAGACATGCCTGGAAATATTCAATTTTTCACTTCGCCCATCGGGTCAGCGGTTCCGACTCAAAAAATGATTATCCGAAACGATGGAAAAATTGGCATCGGAACCAGCACGCCCAATTCGACTTTGCAAATCAACGGTTCGGTCGGCATGAGTTTTATGCGCACCACTGCCGATTGGACACTCGACGAAACCAATCACATCGTGTTGGCAAACGCGACCAATGCGCCTATAACATTGACCTTGCCCTTGCCGATCAGTTGTGTCGGACGAACGTATGTGGTCGGAAAATCGGACGAAACCATAAATCTCGTCACATTTTCGCCCGCGTTAAAACTCACCGAAACCACCGATGTGAGCAGCCTCGCTTTTGCAAAAAAATATAAAATTATCAGCGACGGAGCCAATTGGTGGATTTATAGCGAATAATTTTTCCCGTCATCAACGTTTTATAAAAAAATAACTTGTAGAAAAAAGGCATTGCTGTTTTTTTACAAGTTATTTTTTTTATCCATTTTGATATTTTATTTTACAAAAAATGAAAGTTTTTGAAAAAAATGTTGAAAAAATTAAAAAAAAATGAAAGATACTGGGGGGTAGTGTTTTGAGAATCAAATTAACAAACTACTTTTGCAACCTCATTTTTAAAAAATAATTTTCTCAAAATAAAATTTAAAAAAAAATAATATCATGTTGAAAAATGCGTCACTCATTCTGAATGGTCTTTTGTTGTTGCTCGTCGGCAATTTGTATTGGAAAGTTTACAAAACGCCTGCCGCGCCGACGGTGACGGTGGCAACCAGCGCAAGCGATTCGACCCAACAAGCGGTTGTTGCGCCTGTTTCGGGCATTTTGCCTGCGGCGAAAGTGGCTTATGTGAACTCGGATAGTATTTTGGACCATTTGACCTCGTTCAAAAATGAAAAAGCGGAATTAGAACGCATCTACAAAGAACGCGGTACGGCACTCCAAAATCGTACACAACAATTCCAAGCCGCTTACATGGCACTCGACGAAAAAGCTAAAAAAGGAACCGTTCCGCCCGCACAATTGCAAGCAGAAGCGCAACAATTGCAGCAACAAGAGCAAGAAATTGGGCAACAACAAGCCAAAGCGGAAAAAGAATTGCAAGAGAAAATCCAAAAACTCAACGAAAATTTGCAGCGTCGCGTCATCGGACAACTCGACAAAATGAAAGTCGCACGCGGTTTTGACTACGTGTTGAGCTACTCAAAAGCGGGCAGCCCCGTGTTGATTACCAACGGCGCATACGACCTCACGGCAGAAGTGTTGACGGCATTGAATCAAAAATAATTCCTCAACAAAACCCATTTCCAAGCCTTTTTGAGTCCGAAAAGGCTTGGAATACTGGGGGGGGGCATTTTTTGAAAAAATAATTTGAAAAATCAATAAAATGAGTTCACAAAATTCGATAAAAGCATTTTTTAAGCGACAAGTTTTTCATCCAAATTGGGTGAGTCTGCTCGTCAATCCGTTCTATTTCGGTCGAAAAGGGTTGCGCGATGCGGTCAAGAGCTTATCAAAATATATGGTGGGCGACATTATTGACGTAGGTTGCGGACAAAAACCTTATAAAGAATTTTTCAAATACGAAAAATATATCGGCATCGAAGTCGAGCAAGAAGGGCATACGCACGAAAACGAAGATGTAGATATTTTTTACGACGGCAAACACATTCCGTTTGCGGACAATCATTTTGATAGTGCGATTTGTAGTCAAGTGTTAGAACACGTTTTTCACCCCGACGATTTTTTGCAAGAGATTCGGCGCGTGTTGAAACCCGACGGTTGTTTGTTGTTGACGGTTCCGTTTGTTTGGGACGAACACGAACAGCCCTACGATTATGCGCGTTACAGTTCGTTTGGTTTGCGTTTTTTACTTGAAAAAAATGGTTTTGAGGTCATCGAGCATCAAAAAACGTTGTCCGACACCCGCGTTTTGTTTCAATTGTTGAACGGCTATATTTTCAAAAAAACGCTTTGGGCGCGTCGTTCGCCTGCGCTGAATTTGGTGGCAACGGCGGTTTTCAACGCTTGGCTAAATCTGCTCGGCAGTCTTTTGTTTTGGATATTGCCGCGCAACAAAGATTTGTTTTTAGACAACGTTTTGGTGGCTAAAAAGCGTTGATTTTCATGTAAAAAATCAACATTTTTATTTCATTTTTAAAAAAAACAATACCCCCCAGTATCCGACCGATTTTGGGGGTATTTTTTGGGGCGACGAAGCGTATAAAATCGTGTCAAAAAACCTTAAAAGTAAAAATAAACATATAAAATATATTTCAATAACATGAATAAAATCGAAATAAAATGTGGTTCACCAATTATTTTATTCATTTTTTTCCAAAAAAGAATATAAAATTCTCCATAGGGTTTAAGTTGATTTTATAGCGTTTTATACATTTTAATTAAACACATGTTTGGTATTTTCAAAAAAAAGACATTTTTTTTACGCAAAAAGTTACCTTCGTCAATAAAAAGTAGTTTATTTTTGTAAATATTTTGCAAAAAGTTGTTAACGATAATTAAAGAATTAAGCAATAAGTTAACAAAACGAATCATACTTTTTTGTTCACTATTCCCTGTAAAAAGATGCGGAAAAATAATTTTACGTCTCCCGTTGACGAACAACATGAGCAAGACATTGACAGCATGTTGTCGGAAATCAGTAAGTATAAAAATCAAGTTTTAGAGTCGCGTGGCGAGCTGCGTTCACTCAGAAATACGGAAGTTAAACACCAAAAAACGATTGACCTATTGCGCACCGAAAACGAACGGTTGATGCAAGAAGTGAATGCCCTAGACCAAAAAGTGCGCGAGTTGGAAATCCAACTTTGCCTTCCCACTAATGAGCGGACGCTCCAAATCAATCAAGAATTGCCCGTTTTTCAGAAACCCGTTCAGCGCGATACGTTTCGTGCGCCGCGTTCTGTCCGTCGCGCCGATTCAAAAAAATTGCGTTGGGTCTATGCAGTGGCGGCAAGTGTTGCGATTTTTGCCTTCGTTTTGGTCGCAAAATTTTGGTCACAACGTCCCGAAACGCCTGTTGTTGCTACCAATTTAGCCGTCAATTCGTTGGCTGATGCTGCTCCAATGGCGCAAAATGGCGGTCAAAACCTCGCACCTGTCGTGGTTCCGACTGTGGGCGCAACAGCAACCAGTCCTGCCGTAGAAGAAGGTTATTTGTTGATTGACAATCCAATCGAAAAAGAAGTGATGGTGCGCGTGCGCGACGGCTTCAACCAACGCGCCAAAGAAGTAGCTTGGGTGGACCCTGGAACGAAATATAAAATCCGTGCGCAAAGTCCAAACAAAATGAAACGGACTTTCACCATCAACGGGCAAAGCTATTCGGTAGAAGATTTTTTCTACAAAATCAGCGACAAAGACCAATGGGTTTTCGGTTTTTTCACGAGTCGTCGCACCGCGCCGCTTCCTAATCAACCCGCCCCAGCCGCACAACCAACGGCAGCTCCAACTACGCAGCAATAATTTAAAATTTTTCTAAAACCTCTTTTGGTTATTAAAAAATCGGTCAACAAGGATACTTTTCCTTTGTTGACCGATTTTTATTTTGAAAAAGGCTACCCCCCAGTATATTCACCGTTTTTCGAGCATTCCGATTTGATGCAAGGCGTTGAGTTGTCCGCCGAAGGTTTTGGCGATGTTTTCGGGCGTAAATATTTTGGTTACGTCGCCCGCCGCGATGAGTCGTTGGTTCAATAAAATGACAGAATCGAAATAACGTTCGACGGTGGAAAGGTCGTGATGAACCACCAAAATGGTTTTGCCGTCGGCAGCCAATTGCTTCAAAATTTCGATGATTTTGGCTTCCGTCGTGGCATCAACGCCGACAAAAGGTTCGTCTAACAAAAAAATATCCGCCTCCTGCGCGAGGGCGCGGGCGATGAACATGCGCTGTTGTTGCCCGCCCGAAAGCTCGCTGATTTGTCGGTCTCGAAGCGATTCGATGCCCACTTTTCGTAGCGATTCGTTACAAATTTGATGGTCGGTGTCGCGCATCCGTTCAAACAAACGGCGATGCGGATAACGACCCGTCATCACAACATCGAAAACGGTGGCGGGAAATGTCCAATCTAAATCATTTTTTTGCGGCACAAATGCCACTTTCGACCGCAAATCGGCAAGCGAATTGTTTTCAAAAAACGAAATTTCACCCGCATTGGGCGACACCAAACCCAAAATGGCATTGAACAACGTGGATTTTCCTGCGCCATTTGGACCGATGAGTCCACAGACTTTGCCCGCTTCGATTTCTAAAAAAATATTCGTCAACACCCGTTTTCGGTCGTAAGAAACCGATAGATTTTTGACGCGAATGGCTATTTTTTTTATATTATCTTTCATTATTTTAAAAAAAAGTCAAATTTTATTTTGTCGAATATTTTTTTCCAAAAAAAACTACCCCCCAGTATGCAGTCATTTTTTTGTCATTTTTTTACAAAATGTAGCAAAAGAAATGGCTTCCGAGCGCGAAAAACTATCTTTGCAAAGAAATTCACTTGTATTAAAACGCATTGATTTTCAAAAAGTTATCCAAAATTTATGCTATTCTGTTTTCAACATTTTCAAAAAGAAGTTATGAAAAAATATTTTATCGCATTGTCTGTTTTTTTAAGCATTTCCGCCTTCGCGCAAGCGCAACAACCCGCCGAAACGCCAAAAACGGAGCCGAAAAACGGAGAAAAACATTTGCGAAATTTGACGCAACTCACCTTTGGCGGCAACAATGCCGAAGCGTATTTCAGCCCAAACGGACGTTATTTGTCTTTCCAATCAGACTATATTCGTTGGGGTTTGCGGTGCGACCAAATTTTTAAACTCGACATCGAAAAAGCGCGAAAAGATTCGTTGTATCGTCCAAAAATGGTTTCGACGAGCTACGGGCGCACGACTTGTTCGTATTTTATGCCGAACAACAAAGATATTTTGTACGCTTCGACGCATATCGGAAATCACTCCTGTCCGCCGCCACCAGTGAGCGATGGCAAAAAATATTTGTGGCCCATTTACGCCGATTTCGATATTTTTGTTGCCAATAAAAACGGAAAGTTGAAAAAACAACTCACCAATGCCGTTGGTTACGATGCCGAAGCGACCGTTTCGCCCGACGGCAAAAAGATTGTTTTCACTTCGACGCGGTCAGGCGATTTGGAACTTTGGACGATGGACATTGACGGTTCCAATCAAAAACAAATTACGTTTGGGTTGGGTTACGACGGCGGCGCGTTCTTTTCGCCCGATTCTAAAAAATTGGTTTTCAGAGCCAGTCGCCCCAAGACGGCAGAAGAAATAAAGGAATATAAAGATTATTTAGCACAAAATTTGGTCGCTCCTACGACAATGGAAATTTATACTTGTAACATTGATGGTTCTGATTTAAAACAAATTACGAATTTAGGGAAAGCGAATTGGGCTCCATTTTTTCATCCGTCGGGTAAAAAAATTATTTTTTCGAGCAATCATCATTCCAAACGCGGCTACGATTTTCAGTTGTACATCATCAATTTAGACGGCACGGGCTTGGAGGCAATCACGACCGAAAGCATTTTCAACGCCTTTCCAATGTTTTCACCTGATGGCAAAAAGTTGGTTTTTTCGAGCAATCGAAACAACGGCGGCACCCGCGACACCAATTTGTTTATCGCCGATTGGGAAGATTAACGGTTTAAAAACGCTGAAAAAGCATTCAAAAAATAGAAAAACCCTCTCGTATGGCTGTCCATACTGGGGGGTATCTTTTTTTATATTATTTTTTTTAATGCTATAAAAATTGCTTCAAAATTGGTAAATTTGCATTGGAAGTGAAATTAAAAATGTTAAATACGGCTTATTTTCATGCTTGGCATAAAAATAAGACATAAATTTGACAGCGTTTTGCGTTTACACCGTATCTAAAAGTGATAGCGTTTTCATTTTTCTTTTTTTTTGAAAAGACGAATTGAAAACAAATTAAAAATAATTTATGAACATTTTTTTTAAAATGCCTAACTTGAATCATACATTCAATCGAAATTTTATTGTTTTATTGACTTGGTTCTTGGCTTTTGCCTACGCGCAAGCGCAACCGCGCCCGCGCTGGGACCGAACCTATGGTGGAACCGATTTTGAACAACTCAATGCAGGAACCGCCACCCAAGACGAAGGTTTTTTGTTTTGCGGCATGACATCAAGCGTCAATAGCGGCGACGTGTCAGAACGCAGTCGCGGCGGACAGGATTTTTGGTTTCTAAAAACCGATTCGCTGGGCAGAAAAATTTTTGACAAACGACTTGGCGGCGTTGGTCGCGAGCTTTGCTGGTCTGTGATTCAGAACAGCGAAGGCTATTTATTGATTGGTCAAACCGATTCGCCCCGCGACTCGATGACGGATAAACTTTCCATAAATTACGGCGAAAGCGATTTTTGGATTGTACAAGTCAATCCAAATGGTCGGTTGGTTTGGGAAAAAAGTTTTGGCGGCAGCAAGCGCGACGAAGCATTTTGCGGCTTGGCGATGGGCGACGGATACCTCATTTTGGGGCATTCCAACTCTCCCACGAGCGGCAACAAAACCTCTGGCAGACGCGGCAATAACGACAGCCTTGACCTTTGGCTCATCAAAATTGACCGAAATGGCAACAAAATTTGGGACAAAACCTACGGCGGTTCGGGAAGCGACGATTTCCCAAGCGCAACCCTTTGTAAGTCCGACGATGGCAATTACTTCATCGCCTGCGGCTCAACATCGGGTAGAAGCGTTGACAAAACCGACCCAGAACGCGGCGTAAAAGACGTGTGGCTCTTGAAAATTGACCCCGACGGCAACAAAATTTGGGACAAAAGCTATGGTGGTGACCTCGAAGATGTAGTCAAAAGCGTGGTCACGGCTCCCGACCGAACCCTCATTTTGGCAGGCAGCACGCGCTCGCAACCAAGCGGCGATAAAGAAAGTCGAAATTACGGCGGACTCGATTATTGGATTCTCAAAGTGCGACAAGACAACGGAAATATCGTTTGGGAACGCACGTTGGGCGGTAGTCTCGACGACAATTTATATGCCGCACATCAGAACGCAACGGGCTATTTGCTCATCGCGGGCGTGAGCAGTTCGCTTCAAAATTCGGGAAACAAGCGCGATTCTTTGCGCGGACTCAACGATTATTGGATGTGTTATCTTGACCGAAACGGCAATAAAGTTTGGGACAAAAGCATTGGCGGGTCGGGCGATGACGCGCCAACGACCCTCATTCCGCTTGCCGACAAGGGCTACATCGTGGCAGGACAATCCAATTCCATCATTAGCGGCGAAAAAACGCAAAACGGAAATGGACAAAATGACTTTTGGATTACCAAAATCCGTTGCATTTTTGAACTCGATTTGGGTCCTGACACACTGGTTTGCAAACGTTCTGAAATTCCATTGAATGCCACCATTGCGGGTTGCCCCAATTGTTTGTATGAATGGAAAATGAATGATTCCGTTTTTTCAAACACCCCTCGCGTTCGCGTTTCGCCCGATTCGACAACGCGCATTTTTGTGAAAGTAACCGACACCGATGCCTGCGAAATTCTAGACGATATTGAGCTTTTGTTGGTTCCGTCTCCCGATTCGATTGCGTTTTTTGCCGTGCCGCCGCAATGTTACGACGGCTCGAACGGCACAATTGCTTTGGATTATGTCCGAAATGGAACACCGCCCTATTCGCTTACTTTTCGAGGCGATACGCTGCGGCGACAAATATTTTTGACTGGTTTGAAAGCAGGAACCTACAACGTCGGCGTGATAGATGCCAATGGTTGCGGTTTGCAACAAAGTATGGTTGTCCCTAACCCGCCGCCGTTTTTGTTGGATATTACGCCGTCCACAGAAATAAATGTGGGCGATAGTTTGCTGATTCGCGTACAAACCAACCACCCGTTAGACACGTTTTTTTGGTCGGAACGACAAGTAAAAACGCTTTCTACCGTCGTGAAACCTACCGAAACAAAGGTGTATTGGTTTACAGGGATTGATACGTTAGGTTGTCGAAAAACGGTTTCGACTCAAATTACCGTCAGAAAAGATAATTTGTGGTTTGCGCCCAATGTTTTTTCTCCAAATGGCGACGGTTTTAACGACTATTTCACGATGCAAGGTGGAAATTTTGTAAAACAAATCAGTAATTTAAAAATATATGACCGATGGGGTGGACAAGTTTTTCAATCCACAGGAGTCGTTTTTCCTGCGCGAGATGATGCAGGTTGGAACGGAAAATTTTTGGATAGAGACGCACCCGAAGGCGTTTATATTTTCGTTGCCGATGTCTTGTTCACAGACGGGCATACCGAAAATGCCGCAGGAGATTTCACGTTGATGAAATAATTTTTCAAAAAATATTATAAAAATTAAGCGACTATTGAAACATCAATGGTCGCTTAATTTTTTATAAAAAAACCTTTTTTTCCTAAAAAATGATACCCCCCAGTATATTTCCGCTTTTTTGGGGTTTTATACTGGGGGGTAATATTTTTTGATTATTTTTTCTTCTTTTTTGTAGGTTTTGATGATTTTTTACTAGGTTTCGATGCTTTTTTGACCGTTGCGTGGACATCGTCATCTAATTCAATTTCCTTCTCAATCACCGTTTCATTGCCGCATGGGTCGGTCACCACCAATTTGAAACGATGTTTCCCGTCCGCAATATCACCTGAAAACTTGTGCCAAATCATATCACTTTTTTGTTCATATTCCATCAAAATCCAATCCTCATCAATCGTCGCTCGAAATTTCAGGTTCGATGCTTCGGCTCCCATCGCTTCAAAATTGTCATTTATTTTAAAAGAAATTCGTCCATTTTCTGAATTAATTTTTTCGGGCAAATTGAGGGTTTGTACACGCGGCGCAATTTGGTCGGTCATGACGCAAAAATTTCCAAATTTGTCAGATTGCCCCGTCCATAAACCTGTTGCGGCATCAAATTTTCCGCCGATGGTATAAATATTTCCATCGCTGCGGCGACAATAACCGATAAATGCCTTCGATTGCAGTTCGGGCGGCAAATTATCGGCACGAAGTCCAATTTTAAACGGCGCGTGAACGGGCGTAAGCACGTCGTGAACATGAATCGTTTGCGAAAACGTATTAGAACTTCCCACATTATTGGTGGCAGTAAGTTTTAAATATAAATTTTCGTATAAAGCATTTTTAGGAAAATAAATTGTCGCACCTTCAATTTTTACAATACTTTCTTCGTTTACGGGCAACAAATATTGATAATTACTGGGGGGGGGCAATGAAATGCCATTTCCAGAAGACGCAACTTGAAAATCGAGCGTAGCGGCATTTCCTGCGACATCGCGAGCGGTCACGTGCATGCGAGCGGGCGTAGCCGAAAGGTCAACGATACCCGCATTGACTTCCGATTCGTACATCGAAAGTTGATTTCCGGGCAGTCTCCACAAGCGATTGAGCAAGGCTTTTCGGCTATTTTGTTCTTGAAAATCAAGGTGTGCATTGATGTAACGGGTTTCAGAAAAACTAAATCTTTCCGCCACAAAGCGATGAATGGTTTGGTCATCGCGCTGTGTTTCGATGCTGAAAACGCCATTTTCGCCGCTATCGCCATCGTGTCGGTCAAAAGTTTTGAGGGCAAAAGCCACTTTCGCAGCATTTAAACTTAATAAATTTCCATCAATTGTATATTGATTGCCGCTTGTTTTTCGGACGCTGGCAAATTGGCTGCCCGTGACTTCATTTTTTTCGTTGAGCAAATAAATTTTCAACGATTGCATGGACGGCGCGATGTGGTCGGCAGGCGAAATGCCAAATAAAAACGGGTTGACGGTTTCTTCGGTCGCGGCATCTCGAATCTCGAAATGTAGGTGCATGCCAAACGAATGCCCTGTATTTCCCATCATCGCCACTTGTTGCCCTTTGGAAACGGGCAATTCGTTGGGCGCGGGCGTGAGGTCAACCTCAAAAGACTCTTGTTCGTATTGTTTTTTTCGTGCATATTCTTGAATCGCCGTCGCGTAGCGGTCGAGATGCCCATAGACGGTGACATAGCCGTTGGGATGCGTGATGTAGAGCGCATTTCCGTAGCCCGACGGCGCAATTTTGATGCGCGAAACGTAGCCATCGCCCGCCGCCAAAATCGGTTCCGTCACGCCCGAACTCGCGGGGCGAATGTCAATTCCCGAATGAAAATGGTTGGGACGCAGCTCGCCAAACGAACCCGAAATGCTGACGCTATGCGGAACGGGACTTTGAAAAAAATCTTTTGGATAGTCGCGCACCGCTTTTTTCGGATTGTCGAAAGACAAAAAAAGCGCAGCCGCCGCGCAAACAGTCAGAAATGTAGGGAAGTGTTTCATTTTCTTCAATATATTTTTTTAAAAAACGTCTTTTTTCTTGAAAAAACAGCCGATATACTGGGGGGTGGCTATTTTTGAAGCAAAGGTATTTATTTTTATTCTTTTTCTTTCATAATCTGAATTAGAATTTTTCTAAAAAAAATCTTTCCAAAAATGGACAAGAAAATATTAAATTTTTCCTAACAAAGTAGATTTATTGTTCTGTTTTAGTTAAAAAAAAGTTAAAAAAAGGTTTTTGGGAAAAAAAATATCAAAAAAATGAGGCAAAAATTTGGTGGAATCAAAACTTTGGTGCTATCTTTGACACATAATTAGAAAGTAAAACAAAACAATTTAGTTTTCTTTCAATTCTGCAAAATTTAATTTCGTTAATCTTTTTTTAAATTTTTTAAATTTTTTTATTGCCTATCGTATCAAAATTTTTACACTGATTCGCATTTAATAACTGACAAATCAGGCTTAATCATCTAATTTTTTAAGCCAGCATCTTTCCGAGAAAAATAATTAATTATTTTTTGGACGGGTGCTTTAAATCTGTTTTGCCATGCAACCTACAGTAAAAGTTTCGGTACTAAGTGACCAAGAGCTGATTTATGCTTATTTGGACGGTAATGAAAAAGCATTTGCAGAATTGCTCCGCCGCCACAAGGCGCGCATCTACACCGCCATTTATCTTTTCGTGCGCGACGAAGCGCAGGCGGAAGATATTTTTCAAGAAGTCTTCATCAAAATCGTCAATACTTTGCGCTCGGGTCGTTACAACCACGAGGGAAAATTTTTGCAGTGGGCATTGCGCATTGCGCACAACCATTGTGTAGATAATTTCAGACGCGACAAACGCCGTCCGACCGTCAATCCGACCGATGATTATGACGTTTTCAACTTCATCAAATACAGCGATGAAGGGGTTGACCAGTCCATGATGCGCTCCGAAACGCACAACCGCGTGCGCCGCCTCATTGATTCCTTGCCGCCCGAACAACGCGAAGTCGTCGTTTTGCGCCATTATGCGGACATGAGTTTCAAGGAAATTTCGCAATTGACACGTGTCAGCATCAACACGGCATTGGGTCGTATGCGCTACGCGCTGCTCAACATGCGCCGTCTTGCCGAAGAAAGAGACGTTTCAATGCAATAAAAACGCCCAAAAATGCCCAATATACTGGGGGGGGGCATGTTTTTGAATAAAAAAGCTAAAAATGAAAGTAACTTTCATTTTTAGCTTTTTTATTTATATTTTTTATTTTAAATTATAATTATTTTATAATTACTTATTTTTTGACGGACGCAACAACGCATAATCCAAAAAATAAATCATTTTGACGGACAAACTATTTTGCTGCGCATGATTGAACAAATCTTCTGCGTCTGAAAAATAATTTCGCCGCACGCTGCCGTCGCTGTTGTTAATGGCATTTTTCCAAACTACCGACAAATCGCTGCCCGGTGCAAAACGCCACAACACGCCCGCGTCAATCGTGAAAGACGTGTACCGTTCGTCGTGTTGCGAAATGCCCATAAATTGCCCATCATATTCAGATTTTTTTAAACTTCCATCGCGTTGCAAGGTTTCAAAACTTTTGTAACGCACTTGCGCCCAGTAATGCCGCAAACGAAAGGTGAAACTGGTGTTTTTGTTGAAATTCCAAGTCAACAAAGGCGCATTGGAAACAGAAAATTGGTCACGTCTGCCAAATAAAATATCATTTTTGACCGATTCATAGCCATTCGACACCTGTTTTTTGTTCACAAAACCCGCCTCGCCCCACTGATTGAGGGTTTCGATGTTCCAAACCAAATACGCTTTGTCGCCAAATCGAAGGCGCGGACTGACCGACACCCGCCAACGAAACATCGAAGAATCACTGAAAAATCGGAAAGACGTATTCACATCTATCGCATATTTTTTTCGCCAATCCGTAGAAATAAAACCGCCCACGTTCAGCAATTCTTGATTTTTGAAAAAAGACTTAAAGTTGTTGCGCGGCTCGAAATAATCATTTTTATTGAAGGGCAAATACTCCAAATTCCAACCAAAGGCAAGTATTTTTTTCGTCAAAAAGAACGAATTGCAAGCAATATTAAATTCGTCATACACATTTGGACGGTAAAGCGAACGATATTCAGAAACGAAAGAAATATTATATCTATTAAAAATACCTTTGGGTTTGTATTGCGTGAAACTAGATGTCCATGTAAAATTACTTTCATTTGGTGCTTGTAAAAAGCCCAAATCATTGATGTCGTATCGGTCAGATTCGAGGCTGTACGCCAACGAATGTTGCCAAATTCCACTGATTTTAGCGACCCGCAAGAACACATTTTGCCCAAAATCGGCACTGTCTTTAAAATATTTTTGGCTCAATCCGAGTCTTCCACTCAACGAAAACTGATTGGGTTTGTCGCGCAAATTGAAAATAACGCCCGTTGTGTTGGCTTCATAATCGTTCCCTTCGCGCCAAACATTGGTATTTTGAAGCGTGATGGACGAGTTGTTGGGCAAATTTTGGTCGAAAGAAACGACGTTATAATTGGTCAACGGATTGGTCAAAAATCGACGCGAATTGCCCGTTTCGATGTCGTCAATTTTAGCAAAAGTCGGCGCAGCCGTTGCGTTGAAAAATCCCACGCCCAAGCCCTTGCGGGTGCGACCTGAAATTTTGGTGGCGTTGTAAAGTTGTGCTTGGTCGGGGTTCGAGGTCACAGTTTCGCCCTTTCCAAGATTATTGTAAGCCTTGTTATAATACAACAATCGTCCGCCTACGCGCCGCGAGTAGAAAAAATTTGCTTTGTTAAAAAGTTCTACACCTTCGGTAAAAAATGGACGATTTTCGTCGAAACGAATTTCAAAAGGCGACAAATTCAATACTTTTTGGTCAAATTGGACTTGCCCAAAATCTGGAATCAGCGTCATGTCCAACGTAAAAGCGTCGTTGAGACCGTATTTGATGTCCAAACCGCCACTTATGGAAGTTTGCCAATCCGATTTTGGATTTGATTTTTTATCATACGTATTGTTCGCATAAGTTGCCAAAAATGGCGTTGCCTGCAAGCGAATGGGCGGTTTTATGCCTTTTATGCCCGTCAAATCGCCGTATTGTGCTACAAAACTTTGCAAATCGGGGCGCGTCGGATTCCAAACTTCGATGGTACGAAAACGCTTGTTTTGTCGAATGAAGTTGATGCGCCAATTTTGCACTTCAGAAACGGGAAAACGAAGCGCGGAATATGGGATTTCAAACTCCGCCGTCCAACCGTCGGCTCCAAACGACACTGCGCTTGACCAAACCGCCGACCAAGAAAAATCTTCACCCGCCGTCGAGCCGCCGTAATATTTGCTGTCTAACTGAACGCCTGCTGCCGTTACGAAAAAATTTACCGAATTTTGTCCGTCTTGATAGGCATCAATCGTTACGCCAAAAAGGTCGGTTTGACCCGTTTTGTCGCGTGGAGTCAGTTGGCGCATCACGCTGTCGGGGTGCGCATCAAACAATTTGGCAGCGATGTAAATTGCCCGATTGTTGTAAGCCACCCGAACTTCGGACGGCGAAACGGTTTTTTGAAAAGGCGTTGGTTCAAATTCTAAAAATTGGTCGGTGGGTTGTGCGCGTAGCCAAGCGGATTCGTCCAATTTTCCGTCAATTTTGATGCGCTCTTCGCTCAAAAGTTGCGTTGCTTCTAATTTTTTATGGACAATATCTTGCGATTTTACGGTTGATGAAACCGATAAAAACAGGAAAATATAGAAATAGTTAGTAAAGGTCTTTTTCATTTTTATTAAAATATTTTTTTATGGACAAAATTAATATAAAAAATGCCCCCCCCCAGTATAAAAGCAAAAAAAAGTTGTGAATAAACAAATATTTGCTTATTCACAACTTTTTTTTGAACCAATAATGGTTTTATACTTTATTGGCAATTTTTATATATCGTTCCAATGCGACGCTCATAGACGGCACGTCGGGCAACGGAGCTTCGATGTTGATGACCAATCCCTCGTGTTCTTTGACCGCCTGAACGGTCGTTTTTCCGAAAATCGCCAAACGGGTTTCGTTTTGTTTAAAATCTGGAAAATTATCGAACAACGATTTGATGCCTTGCGCATTGAAAAATACCAACACATCGTAAGTAATGTCCGCCAAATCAGACAAATCGCTACTCACGGTTTCAAACATGACGCATTCTTTGTAATTCAAGGAATTTGCTTGCATAAATGCCGTAATTTCTCGCGCACCTGCGTTGCCGCATGGAATCAAATATTCTCCTTTATCTTTATATTTAATCAAAAAAGGTTTCAAGTCTTCAATGGTTTTGACCCCCGCGATGACCCGTCTTTTTCGATAGACGATGAACTTTTGCAAATAATTTGCAATATTTTCGGTCATACAAAAATAGCGCGTATCTTCTGACATTTTGATACGCATTTCGCCGCAAATGCGGAAAAAATGATCCACCGCATGGCGACTGTTCAAGATGACAGAGCCAAATTCAGCAGGATTGACTTTTTGTTTGCGGACTTCTTTCGCCAACACGTTATCTACACGTGTGAATTCCCGAAAATCAACCTTTACACCATATTTTTGTTCAATATCGGCATATTGGGATTTTTGCCCAGCGGCGGGCGCGGGCTGCGAAACTAAAATCGTTTTGACAGGTTTGTATCGAATTTCTTCTTGCACTTGCGTTGACATGAATTAACGTAGGTTTTTTCAAAAACGGATACGCGGATGATTGTGAATCAGTGTCTGCGAAACTGCTTATCGCGTCTGATTGAGAATAAATTTTACTAAAATCAGAGCGGGGGCAATTTCGACAGCGCAAAGGTACAACAAAAAATGGAATTTGTTATCCAATAAAAGCGAAGCATTGACAAAAAAACTGCGCAACACCCGAACCACATACATCAAACCGATGGCTCCCAAGCCGACATAAATCAAAATATGGCGCAAACTATCCGATGCAAACAACATGAAAATATTGACGGGCGCAAGCACCAAACCTATCACAATTCCCGTAATAATGATAATAAAATTATACAATTTCACTTCTTTTGCCACAGGAAATATTGCCGCCAAGACGTATAACAACAAATGCTTGATGAAGTAAACCAACCCTACGCCGCCGATGCAAAGCAACATGCGCAAGCCTTGTCCCAACCCCGTCTGAATGCCCCATTGATTGAGCGTCAGGAAAATAAAAATACCTAAATTAATCCAAAACAAGACATACAGCGACAAATATGCCAGATTTCCCCAACCAATTTGGTCGCGATAAACCAGCCGCAAAGTGCTGTCGTTGATGAGCGATTGATAGACGTTGCTGACCACGCCACGTCCCATTTGCAATGCAATCACCATCATAATCAACATGACCAACATCGTGAAAAACAAGAAGTGGCGTGTGTAAATCTCTCTTGAAAACAGCGATGGCGGTGCATTTGCGGCAATCAAACTATCCGCCTGCATTTTTTCTAACGAATCTTTTGTGGCTGCTGCCGAAAGTTTTTCCAACGGATTGTCTGATGCTGTGACACGCGGTGTCGTATCTATTTTTACCGTTGCGAGCGTATCTTTTCGAGTTGTATCGGACTTTGGGGGTGCGACAGGCGCGATGGGCGCGACCGCAGCAGGTTTGGGCGTATCTTTTGGCGTTTGTACGGGTGGCGGTGTGGGCAATGGCGGCGGCGCAACTGCTCCCGCTTTGGGTTTTACGGAATACAGAGAACGGGTGGCATTGCCAATGACTTGTCTTGCCGTTGAGTCGGCGGCAGTCACCATGCGCAACGAATCTTGCCAAGTCAACCGACGCGGCGCAACGCGACGAGCAGGCGTAGCCCCCACATCACCTACAAAAATAGGAGGAACCGTCAATTTTTCACCGCCGGGCAAGCCAGAAGGAACACCCGCAGGTGGCGTTTTTTTGACAGAATCCGCTTGCGCACGGGCTTGGGTTGCCAAAAATGGCAAACTCAATGCTACCAAAATGCAACAAAAACGGTAGGCAAACCCTACCTCAAACGGAGTTTTCAATTTCTTTTCCAAAATATAATATCGCTGTTTTTTCAATACAGATGTTTAGCCTTCTTCGAGTCTTTTTACAATAGTTGGAATAAATATTTATCAAAACCGTTCGATACACACACGGCAGGCTTTGTTGAATAGTTGGGTTAGTTATTTGCGGCAAAGTTATTTATTTTTTAATCAGTTTCAATAATAATGCACTTTTTTTTTATCAAATCCTACTTTTTTTTCAATTTTTGAGTCCATTTTTTAAAAAAATTTCAAAAAAAAATATTAGAAAAAAATTATTCTCTAAAAAATGCTACCCCCCAGTATAAGCCACCCTAAATCCCATCAAAAAGGGGAAATTTCAAAATTTTTAACCCATTCAACAATAAAAAAAATAAAAAAAATAATTCTCTATCTAAATTGATTTAAATTTGCACGCCCATTCCACGTGAAGTCCCCATTTTTCAAAAACAAAAATCAACGATTGTCAAATGATAAAATCAATTAGAGAAAAATATAATCAACAGTTTTCTGACCAAAAATATCAAGCATTTTTGAAATCTGTTACGGAGGCGTATCAAAATACACCCAATTTTCGGCTTTCCGAAACGCCCGTTTTCATTCCCGATGCTTTTCGAGACCAACTCGTGCAGGCGTGCGATGACATCACCGACGTTTTGGTGCGACCCGATTTTAAAAAAATGACCGATGCCGCCATTCGTCCCGAACATTTTGTGCCGAATGAAGACGAACATACCCAATTTTTAGTCATAGATTTTGGCGTTTGCGAAGCCGCAGACGGCACATTGATGCCAAAATTGATTGAGTTACAAGGCTTTCCGTCGCTCTATTTTTTTCAACATTTGTTGGCTCAAGAATTTAAAAAACATTTTTCCGTCCCAAAAAACATGACGCACCTTTTTGGGGGCTTGGATACTGGGGGGTACATAAAATTGCTCCGCGAGACCATTGTTGGCAACCAAAAACCCGAAAATGTGGTCTTGTTGGAGGTCGAACCGCATTTGCAAAGCACGCAAATTGATTTTTGGGGAACCTCGCAATTGTTGGGCGTAAAGACAATTTGCCTGTCGCAAGTCATCAAAGAAGGAAAAAATTTGTTTTATCGAAACGACAAAGGACGCTTGACGGCGATTCATCGCATCTATAATCGGGTCATTTTTGATGAACTCGACCGCCGACCCGACCTCAAACGCAGTTTCAATTTCACCGACGACCTCAACGTGGAATGGGCGGGACACCCAAACTGGTTTTTCCGAATTTCAAAATATACGATGCCATTTTTGGGCGGCGCATTTGTTCCAAAAACTTTTTTTCTCAAAGATTTGAAAGAAATGCCAAAGGATTTGGAGAATTATGTTCTCAAACCACTTTTTTCATTTTCTGGACAAGGCGTAGTTATCAACGTAACGAAACAAGATATTGACAACGTCGAAGACCCGACAAATTATATTTTGCAAGAAAAAGTAAAATATGTTTCCGCACTCGAAACGTTGAGCGTGCCGCACGAGCCTTCAAAAATCGAAATCCGAATGCTCATGGTTTGGCAAAAAGATTGGGCGCGTCCGCGTTTGGTCAACAATTTGATTCGCCTCAGCAAGGGCGAAATGACGGGCGTTCGCTACAACAAAAACAAAGATTGGGTGGGCGCAAGCGTCGGTTTTTTCAACAAAAAATAAAGGAAAAATCAACTGTTTTTGTGAAAAAATTCCTATTTTTTTGAAGTTTTTTAAACAAAAATTTTATAAAAAAATACGAAAAAAATTGTATTTTTGCAGAAAATAGCCCCCCCCCAGTATTTTTCCACCGAAAGGAGAAAATAAGTGTTTTTTTACGGCATTTTACTCGTTTTTTAGCAATTTCAAGAAAGAAATTTAAAAATTTTGGCAAAAAAGACTACGTCCGAAGCGGCAAAACTGTCTCGAAAAGACTATAATCAACGCTTTGAAGACACGTTAAAAACCCTCAACCCGCAACAACGCCAAGCCGTAGAACAAACCGACGGCGTAGTGATGGCAATTGCTGGTCCAGGCACGGGCAAAACCCATATTTTGGCGGCAAGAGTGGGCATGATTTTGCGACAAACCGACACGGCGGCGCAAAATGTGTTGTGCCTCACGTTCACCGACGCGGGCGTGCAAGCCATGCGCGAACGGTTGTTGCAACTCATCGGAACGGAAGCGCACAACGTCGGAATTTTTACTTTTCACTCGTTTTGCAGCCGAATTATTCAAGAAAATCTCGAAATTTTTGGGCGTGGCGACCTCGAACCGTTGTCCGAATTGGAGCGCGTTCAGTTGCTCCGTAAAATGTTAGACAGCCTCGACCCGCTTCATGTGTTGCGGCGTGCGCACAACGCCTATCAACATCTCGACCAGCTAAAAGAATTGTTCAAGTTGATGAAAACCGAAGGCTGGACGGTTGAAGACATTGAAATAAAAACACAACTGTATTTAGACGATATTCCAAACAATCCAGATTTTTTTTATAAAAATTCTCGTAAAAACACCTATCAAACAGGCGAAATCAAGCAAGAAAAAGTAGAAGATACGCAAAAAAAGATGGAACTTTTGGTCGAATCTGCCCGATTGTTTCCAAAATTTGAACGCCTCTTGCGCGAAGAAGGTCGCTACGATTTCGACGATATGGTGTCGTGGGTGGTCAAGGCATTTCGGCAACACCCGTTTTTGTTGCGACAATATCAAGAAAGATATTTATACCTTTTGGTGGACGAATTTCAAGACACAAACGGTTCGCAAAGCGATTTGTTGGCGCAATTGCTCAATTTTTGGGACGTTCCCAACGTCTTCATCGTGGGCGACGACGACCAAGCGATTTTTGAATTTCAGGGCGCACGACTGCGCAATATTGTTGATTTCTATGAGCAACACCAAACCAATTTGTCGTTGATTGTGTTGTCAGAAAATTATCGCTCGACGCAAGCCATTTTGGACGGCGCGGGCATCGTGATTCAGCAAAATGAACTGCGACTCATCAACGCATTGGGGCAATCGCTTTCCAAAAATTTGGTCGCACGCGGCAGCAACGCGGCACTTCAAAATCCCATAAAAGTGGTCGAATACGCTTCGCAAACGCATGAATTGTTCGATGTCGTGGCGCAAATCAAGGCGTTGTCGGATTCGGGCGTGCCGTTGTCGGCGTGTGCGGTCTTGTATCGGCAACATCGGCAAGCAGCGCGATTGGTAGAAATATTAGAAAAACAACAAATCCATTATCACCTCAAACGCGCCGTCAATATCCTCGATACGTTGTTGATGCAACAATTGAGAACGCTCTTGATTTTCCTCCAAAAAGAAGCCGAACAACCAGAAAGTGGCGAAAAATTGTTGTTTGAATTATTGCATTTTTCTTTTTTCAATATTTCTTCGCGTGATATTCAATTGGCAGCAATGTATATTTCAAGGGAAAATCAACGCATTTTAACCCGCGAAGAACATGAATTAAATCCAAATTCAAAAGGCGAAAAACTGTTGACTTGGCACGAATTGGTGTTCAATTTGAAACAACAAACCGCCTTGTTGCCTACGATTGAGGTCGAAAAATGGGAAAATTTGGCGAATATACTGGGGGGGGGCATCAAAAACGTTTTTAACCTGCCCATCGCCAAATTGATAGAGCGCATGTTGACCGAAAGCGGCATGATGGCACAAGCCATGAACGCCGAAAACCGAATTTGGTTGATTCAAATTTTACATTCGTTCATGGAGTTTGTAAAATCTGAAATTGCGAAAAACAACCGTTTTTCTCTGAAAAATTTGTTGGAAGCATTGGACGCACTCGACAAACACAACATTCGCCTCGACCTCCAAAAAATTGGCGCGTATGCCGAAACAAATGGCATCAATTTGTTGACTGCCCACGCCGCAAAAGGTTTAGAATTTGAATATGTTTTTGTCATAGATTGTTTAAAAAATGAATGGGAAAGCAAAAAATCGCCGACCCGACATTTTGCGCTGCCGCCCACCCTCACCTACACGCGCAGCGAAGACGAAACCGAAGCCCAACGCCGACTTTTTTACGTCGCCCTCACGCGGGCAAAAACAAATTTGCAAATTTCGTATGCGACTTATAATCAAGAAGGAAAAAAATTAGAAGCCTCTAAATTTTTATACGAATTGCTAGAAAGTGAGGTCGCAACGCTTGAAAAACGACACGTCGAACCCGATTTTTTTGTCGAAAACCAAGTCGTTTTGTTGCAAGAATCGCCAACGATTGAGATTGTGGAAGCCGATTTTCTCAATCATTGGTTTGCCCATTTTCAACTCAGCATTTCCGCGCTCAACTCGTATTTGAAATGTCCAATTTCTTTTTATTACGAAAATGTGTTGCGCGTTCCGTCGGTGATGACATCGGCGGCAAACTTCGGAATGGCAGCCCATTATGCCTTGCAACGCGCATTTTTGGAAATGAAACGCATGAAAAACAACGAATTTCCAGACGTTGACCATTTTTTGCACTATTTTGAACGCGCCATGATGAAACATCAATCCAGTTTTTCGCCCGCAGATTACGAACGAAAATTGGCGCAAGGAAAAAAATATTTGAAAGAATTTTACGAAAAAAACGTCCCCACGTGGAACAAAGATGCCCTCGTGGAACGTGGCAGACCGACCGATTTTAACGGCATTCCGCTGAAAGGAACCATTGACAAAATCGAATTTTTCAAGGACGGAACTGCCCACATCGTGGATTATAAAACGGGGCGTTACGATAAAAATGATTTTACGCCGCTCAAAGAATCCAGTAAAAATGGAAAATATCGTCGGCAATTAATATTTTATAAAATTTTATACGAGGCAATGAACAAAAACCTCGTGCGCGTGCGTTCGGGCGAAATTCAATATCTCGAACCCAATTTTAATGGCGATTTTTTGAATGTCAAAATAGATTTCGATGGGCAAGAAGTCCTTTTGATGACCCAATTGATAGAAAAAATGTGGTCAAAAATTTCAAAATTTGAATTTTCAACGGGTTGTGGCGAAAAGAATTGTGCATGGTGCAATTTCGTAAAAACGCATGTTTTGTCACACTCGCTTTCCAATCTCGACCGCGAATCTATGGACGACGAATAGAAAAAAATATTGATGAAAGAAAAAAAACAAGTGCCGCCGCCAAGTTTAAATCCAAATTTGGCAAAATGGAAGCTCAAAAATGCCCCCCCCCAGTATCCGACGGTTTCGGAGCTGTTTGAGGGCATTTTGGCGGGCAATCGCGTGCGCCTCAGCCAAGCGATTACGCTGGTGGAAAGCACCCGACCCGACCACGCCGCACTTGCGCAACAACTCATCGAAAAGTGTTTGCCACATGCCGCCAAATCGGTGCGAATCGGCATCACAGGCACGCCAGGCGTAGGGAAAAGTACGTTCATTGAAGCATTTGGCTTGCATCACATCGAAAATACTGGGGGGCGAGGGAAAGTGGCGGTGTTGGCAATTGACCCGTCAAGCCAAGTCACGCACGGCAGCATTTTGGGCGACAAAACCCGCATGATGCAACTCGCCGCGCACGCAAACGCCTTCGTGCGACCGTCCGCCGCAGGCGAAACGCTGGGCGGCGTGGCTCGAAAAACCAGAGAAACCATTTTACTTTGCGAAGCCGCAGGCTATGATTTGATAGTCGTTGAGACCGTCGGCGTAGGACAATCCGAAATTGCGGTGCAATCTATGACCGATTTTTTTCTGTTGTTGCTGTTGCCCGGCGCGGGCGACGAATTGCAGGGCATCAAACGCGGCATCGTCGAAATGGCAGACCTCATTGCCGTCAACAAAGCCGATGGCGAGCGCGAAAGCCTTGCCAAACAAGCCCGCGCTTTTTACCGAAATGCCATTCATTATTTGCCGCCCAAAGAAAGTGGTTGGTTGCCGCCCGTCTTGTTGTGTTCGGCTTTGTCGAAAATGGGGATTGCCGACATTCACCAATTGTTGTTCAATTTCAAGGAAAAAACGTTGGAAACTGGTTTTTTTGAACAAAATCGGCAACAACAATCGCGTTTTTGGCTCCACGAAACCATCAACGAATTGCTTCGCCAATATTTTTTTCAACAAGAAGATGTTAAAAAAATGTTGAACGAAATCGAACAAAAAGTGGTCGGCGGGACTTCGTCGCCTTTTTCCGCCGCCGAAAAATTGATGGAAACCTTTCTGACATCAAAAAAATGATACCCCCCAGTATCCAACCATTTTTTAGGCGATTTTGAAAAAAAATAAGCTATTTTTGCCGCCGTTTTCCTACAATAAAATCAAATTATTAAAAAAAAGAATTTTGAAACCTATACAAAATACTGAAAATAGTGCCGCCATCGGTCCAGAATTGGAAAGCCGATTGAAGGCATTGGCAGCAAAATATGCCGCGATGGGGCAAGACCTCACGTCGTATCTCGATGGTTTGTTGCACGCCGATTACTTGACTTATTGGGATTATATCCACCTCGACACGTTGTTGAGCCTGCAAACACCGCGTACGCCAATTGCCGACGAACGCATTTTTATTATCTATCATCAAATTACCGAATTATATTTTCGGTTGATATTAGACGCACTCGAACAAATTGTGGAAACCACCGAACGCGAGTCCGTTTCCCAATCGGTTGCGCTCATGCAACGCAATTTGTCGCGTTGCAACCGCTATTGGGCGACGCTGATTCAGTCGTTCGAGGTGATGGTGGAAGGCATGGACAAAGACGAATTTCTAAAATTTCGCATGAGTTTGTTGCCTGCGAGTGGTTTTCAATCGGTGCAAATGCGCAAAATTGAAATCATGTCAACCGACCTTTGGCTGTTGGTGCATCAAACCAAACGGGCAAATTATGACGAAAAATCCGCAACCGAAGCCACTTACGAAAATTTGTATTGGAAATCGGGCGCGACCGAACTGGCAACAGGTCAAAAAACATTGACGTTGCGACAATTTGAACAAAAATATTCGACCGAACTCATTCAGCTAGGAAAAGAAATGCGCGGCGCAAACCTCCGACGACTGTTCATGCGCCTGCCCGACGAACTCAAAAATGATGAAAATTTGAAAAAAGAATTGCGAGAATTTGATTTGAACCTCAATGTCCGTTGGAAATTGTCGCATTTCCGTTCGGCGGCGCGGTATTTGGACAACAAACCGCAAACGATTGCCGCAACGGGCGGCACCAATTGGCAACAATATTTGCCGTCGCGCCTACAATTCATCGTTTTGTTTCCCGAACTTTGGAACGCCGAAGAATTAGAAAATTGGGGAAAAACAATTCGATAAAAAAATCGAAAAATCGGAAAAAAACGCCCCCCCCCAGTATTGTCCCCCCCCAGCCCCCCCGAAGGGAGGGAGGAAAATCTTTTTTTTCTATTTTTTTTTGAAACGTAATTATTTGGCATAAAATTTTGAGGTATAAATAGGATTTTTTTATTATTTTTTACTGAAAACGCATTTTTTGTTGCGAATTTTGTAAAAAAAATGGGAAAATGTCATTTTTTTGTCATTCAAATTTGCAAATACCGATTTTTTTCCTGTAAATTGCGTCTTTTTTCACAGCAGCTTATTTCGATAGATTCCCAATCCTCATTTTTTTTATTTTTTTTCTGAAAATCAAACTTTTTTTGAAACCTTACGTTTTTGATGTGGCGTTTTTGATGTTGCATCGTCTAAACGAAGTCGTTTGTGTTGTTTTTAGTCATCAGATTTTATATTTGACTCGAATCTTTACATTTCAATCCAAATTTTTTTAAGCCGAAAACAGATTTTTTTTTCATCAAAAAAGATGCTATGTAAATTTACAGAACTACCCTGTTTTTTAAAAAATCATCAATTTGTTCACTCGGTAAAAAAAAATTAAAAACAGCTTGTGCCGATGAGAAAAGGAACTTCTACAATTTTAAAATTGCGCTCAAACGCAGGAAACATCCAACAAATAGAACATTATGTTAACAAAATAGCCGAACAGCATCGCCTCGCGCCTGACACGTATGGCAATATTTTGATTAGCTTGACCGAAGCCGTCAACAACGCCATGATTCATGGCAACAAGCTCGACGAATCGAAATTCGTAGAAGTACGGACGGTTCTGGAAAACGGGAAGTTACAATTTTCCATTGCAGACCAAGGTTGTGGTTTCGACCCTAAAAGCGTTCCCGACCCAACGACCAAAGAAAATTGTAGCAAATGCGGCGGACGCGGCGTATTTTTGATGCGCAAACTTGCCGACAGATGCCATTTCAAAGACAACGGCAGAACCGTAGAAATGGATTTTAAGTTATAGACACACGAAAAAAAAATAGTCCCCCCTCAATCCCCCCGAAAAGGGGAAGTAAAGGCAAAATTCAATTCTAAAATAAGCCTTGTTGATTCGTCAGCAAGGCTTATTTTTATCCCCCCTCAAATCCCCCCAAAAGGGGGAAGTAAAGATAATTTATAAATAGGTTTTATAAATTTAATTTAAAAAATACCCTTCGTTGGTTAAATTGGCAAATTTTTTGGTAAACATAGGATAATACGCCCGCTCATACTGGGGGGGGTACTTTTTTTTTTATTAAATTACACAAGAGTTAAAAATTTTTCAAATAAGTACGATAATGAATAAATTTTTGCAAAGAAGTTTCTTGGGGAACTATTTTTTCTTATTGATGTTTCTAATGTGCCCCTTGTGGGTAAAAGCCCAATTAAGTATATCCATTAATTCCAGAGGCGTGACGCAGGCTCCTTCTGGGCAGGAAGTATGCTTTGATGTATCTTACACATGGTCGTCAACTACGCAAGATTTAAACAACGGCAAAATAGAAGTAGAGATACCTTTGCCCTTGGACGGTGATGCCGTCAGTGATGTAGGCGTATTTAATTCGCCACACATTCAAAGGTCTTCTTACGACCCAGTTAGTCGAAAGGTCACATGGCTTATGTTAGACCCTCTACCGGCGGGGTCTTCTGGTACAATCCGATTTTGCACTCATTTTTCTAATGGCAATACAACTAATGGTGCGACGGTAACGTTAACACCTACCTTTACAGGGACAGGTGTGCTACCTGCTTCAAATTCCGTACAATTAACGGCAGAAGCGGCAGCTAAAATAACCATCACGAAAAATATCAACCGCGACCCTGCATTGGATAACGAAGCAACTTATTCAATTGCAGTTAATAACGACAGAGGCAACGGCAATTATACGTTAACCAATGCGGTAGTAACTGACGTTTTGCCAGTAGGTGCAATTTTTGTTCGTGCTAGTCACGGTGGCACCAATAATGGTGGCACAGTGACTTGGAATTTGGGAAACTTCCCGATTGGTTTGTCCCAAACGCTACGATTGACGGTTCGTTATCCGTCAAGTGCTTACACATTGGGGCAAACGGTGGACAATACGGTTACACTTGTAGGTGACTCGCCCGAGGGGGCTATCCCCTCTATAAGCAGCACTAAAACAGCAATCATTTCTGCGCCCATTATTGAAGTAAGTAGTACGAAATATAGCTGGACAGAGTGGGCTTCGTTAGGCGGCAGTACTGGTTGGTCTTTTCCTACCAATAATACTGGTAATGTACCTTTGGACAATTATGTTTTGGAAGATCACATACCTGCGGAATTTATGGTGACGAATATCGGTATTGGTCATGATGACAATGGAACGCAAAGCATCGTAACAGTAGAATACAAGACGAGAAATAACCCTATTTGGGCTGTTTGGCCCAATTCGCCGTTTAATCTGCCTGCTGACCTAAATAACCCACAGCGTGTTTATTTAGCGGTTTCCGATTTAGGTTTTGACCCAACCACAGCATCCGATTATTTGACAGACTTTCGTATTACTTGGGATAGGTTACCTGTTGGGTTTAGTGCCAACAATGCTGTTACCTATATACAAGGTCGAATGATTAACCCCTCTATCAATGGCACAACTTATGCACTACCGTTGAAAATTGGCAATAGCATCAACACAAAATATGATTATGCGGGAACTACTACTATTTTACCCATAGTAACAGATTCTATTAGCATCGTTGATAAATCGCCAAAACCCGTTGTCAGCAAGTCATTGTTGAGTAACTATAATCAGCAACCCAACAACGAAATTGAGTATCAACTCTGCTTAAACAATAATTGGGACGCGTCCGACTCATTGCGAAATGGTATAATCGCAGACCTGTTGGCTCCTGAACTAACGTATGTGGCTGGGTCTATGGTGAATCAAGGTAACTTGCCTGCACCAACTTTGACGGTAATTGATAACTTTGCTAATACGGGGAGGCAACTGCTCAAGTTCAGTTGGCAAGGGGCAAGTATGCCTGTTGGTAGTTATAATTGCGTTACCATAAAAGCAAAAATTCGACCTGGAACTGCCCCAGGTGAAATTAGAAATCAGTTATACTTCGTCAGCGCAACTAACCCTATTGTCAATGCCTGCGACAACCCACAATTTGTGAGAGATACGTTTGATATTGACGGAGATGGATTGACACTTACCGACACTTTGCCAGCTTCATGGCTATCATCAGTAAACGTTTTGGAAACAACGGCAATAGAATCCTATAAATATGTTAAAGGATTGTGTGATACCACTTTTCATAGATACCCAAATGTAGGTAAAACTGTTGTGAATGGAACTTTTCAGTACAAACTATATGTTAAAAATGTAGGAAATAAACCATTAACCAATATTCGTACACTTGATATTCTCCCATATATAGGTGATATTGGGGTATTGACCTACAATGATTTCCGACAGTCCGCATATCAACCCTCTTTCGTTTCAATGGATTTTATCCCTGCTGGCGTGACAATAAAATATAGTACCTCTTCTAATCCCTGTAGGACTGATTTAGACCCAGCTATTAATGAACCAGGAGGGGGTTGTGTTTCAAACACCTTTTCTACAACACCGCCTACAAATTTGGGAGATATTCGGTCAATGATTTTTGATTTCGGCAGCACTACTATTCAACCAGCAGACAGTTTGGAATTACGCTGGACGATGCGCGTACCTTATGGTGTAGGACCAGACGATGTGGCTTGGAACTCTTTTGGACATCGTTCGGAATCTACTACAGGCACATTAGTTCCGCCAGCCGAACCTATTAAAGTTGGGCTAAAAGTAAAATCCGCTCAAATTGGTGATTTAGTTTGGCTTGATAGTGACAGAGATGGAATCTATAACAACGGCGAAACAGGCGTTGCTAATGTAACAGCACATTTACTAGATTCTTTGATGAATCCTGTTACAAATCCAACAACTAATCTACCCGTAACAACCACTACAAATACTTCTGGAAACTACTTTTTCAATGTAGCACCTGGAAATTATTTCGTTAAATTTGATTTGCCTAATGGCTATGCGGTTTCACAAGCCAATCAAGGTACTGACGATGTAAACGATAGCGATGTTGATGCAACGGGAAAAACTATAACATCTATTACTGTTATTGATGGTGATAAAGATTTGAAATGGGATGCAGGTATCTATTTGGCTTGCGTTGCGCCAACAATTGCAAATGTCAAAGCGGACACCGCAACTTGCGTAAACGGCGTATTAAATGTTGATGCAATGGTCGCCGTACGCGGAATCGTTGGAATGACAAAATATGCATATTCAACAACAGGTGCAAACGGTTTATTTGCGGCAACAGCTACCGCTTCAACAGCAGATAGCATCAAATTGACAGGTTTAGCTGCCCCCCCAGTAGCTACGACTTATACGTTCAGAATTTGGGGAACGGACACCACGTGTTTCAATGACACAACGGTCGTTTTGAATCCGTCAACGTGTGTAAGAGTTTGCGCTCGAATTGATTTGTCGCCCAACACATTACCAAACGGTCGCGTCGGAACGCCTTACAACGCCCAAGTGACCGCATCAGGCGGAGTCGCACCATATCAATTTATTTGGTTAGTCGGTTCTACTGGCATTTTGCCACAAGGACTTTCGATGACAGCAAGCGGATTGGTGAACGGAACGCCCACTACGGCGGGTTCGTATGCCGTAAAAATTGTGGTTCGAGACCTCAATCAATGCGTAGATACGCTCGACCCCGCTACCATTACCGTCGAATGTAACCCCATTGTTGCAGGCACCGTCAATGCGTTTCAAGCCTCTTGTAATGGCACAACGCCTAACAACGATGCCATCATCAGTTTATCAAGCTGGACAAATGCGACGCGGGTTGCCTTCGGAACCAATGGTTCAACAGGACTCGCCTACACGAGCGCAACGGCATTGACAGGTGGTGCATTAACGATTTCGGGCTTACCCAATCCTTCGTCACCAACAATTTATACGTTGCGATTTTTCGGAAGCGATTCCACTTGTTATCTCGATACGACGGTGACGGTACAACCTAAAACTTGTACCGCAACTTGTATCCAACCGACGGTGGCAAATATAGTTCCAACGTCTGCCACGTGTTTGGGTTCAACGCCAAATAGCAATGCGACAATTGAAATTACAGGTCTTGCCAATGCAGATAAAATTGCATACAGCACCAACGGCGTGACAGGTTTAACCTACGCCGCAGCGCAAATCGCGGTATCAGGCACCACGGCAACGATTGCCAATTTGCCCAATCCCGCCACCGCCACGACTTATGTGATTCGTATTTTCAACGGGTCAGAAAGTTGTTTTGTGGATAGAATCGTGACCATTCAAGCGACCGTTTGTAATTGTCCACCCGTAATTTGTCCGCCTGTAACGGTGCGTAGAAACTAAATATTTATTTTTAATAATTTTTAAAATTTAAAAAAAAAGAAAGGCAGAAAATTGGTATCGCTACCGATTTTCTGCCTTCTTTTAGCCCTCCAAAGGAAGACTGACTTCCCCCTTTTGAGGGGATTGAGGGGGGCTATTTAATAACAAAAGTCTTCTTTTCGTACCCCACGCCTTTGATGGTTAAGGATTTCCAATGTTTTGGCAATTTGGGTTGATATTTTTGAACAATCCCTTCGTCCGTGATTTCCAAGCCACCAAAACCATTGATGAGCGTTTGCAAAAATCCGCCCGCACCCGTCGCAAAATACGGATTCGTTCCACCCGCCGTTTCCGACAAAACGCCGAAAGGTGGCACTTCGTTGGGTTTGTGCGCGTCCATAAATTGTTTATACGCCACATCGGTATTGTTTAAACGGGCATTCAAAATACAAAAAATCGCGTGCGCCATCGCAGGTGACGAACCTTTTCCATTCGGTTGATTGTCGCCCAAACGTTCCCAATAAAAATCTAAATCTTTTTTTATCGTCGCCGCATCAGTCACCAAATTGAGTGGATAACTCAACAAATTTACGTCTGCTTGCTTGATAATTTGTTTTTCGTAACTCGCATGTTCACGGGTTACGCCGTTGGGCAATTTCAAAATCACGATTCCGTCGCTTACGGTTTTCCATTTCGGGTCGGCTTTTTCGCCAATTTCGGCGGCGGCTTGGGTGGCGTATAACAAAACGGTTTTTGCAATGCCATTTGTGAAAGCGTTGTCGTCCACATTTTCCGCCCATTCGTCGGCACAAACAACGTTGATGATGTGATATTTTCCGTCCGAACCCAACTCTGCCCGACTTGACCAAAAATCCGCCACTTCTTTCAACACAGGATAACCACGTGTTTTTAACCATTCTTTGTCTTTCGACACTTGATAATATTTCCACATAGAATAGCCAACACAACCCGTAATATGGTGTTGAAACGGACCCGTCAACGCCCAAACTGGACACGACTCTTGACCCGTATCATCGCCTTCCCAAGGGAATTTTGCCCCTTTGTAGCCGTAGCCTGATGCGTTGAGTTTTGCTTTTTCTAGACCTTTGAACCGATATTCCATCGTTGATTTTGCCATTTCGGGGTGCAATGCCAAGAGCGGAGGATACATCCAAAGTTCAGTATCCCAAAAAACGTGTCCGTTATAACCCAATCCCGACAAGCCCATCGGCGACATCGAATAGCCCGTTCCCTCGCGTACGAAGCTGTACAAATGGTACAATGCCGAGTGAATCGCTTGTTGCGCTGGCGCATCGCCTTCTACCAACACGTCCGATTCCCACAATTTTGCCCACGCCGTTTCGTGTTGCTGACGCAAGCGTTTGCGTTTTTCGAGTGCCGCAAAAATGGTCATGCGTTCGGCTTCGTTGTGTGGGTCGGCGGTTTGTGCCGTCGAAATGACCGAACCTACGACCGAAAAACGGAACGTTTCGCCTGCTTTCAAGCGTTTCGTGAATTTCATCAAGTGCATGCCGTTGTCCCATTCTTCGTGGATAATTTTCGGCGTGTTGGTTTCGTCGTCAAACAAAATGGAGTTGGAAACGGCGGCGGTCAATTTGCCCGTAGGCGATTTTGCAACGCTCGTCATCAACGGAACGTAGGCGTGTGGACGCACAATTTCCCAATAATAATTTTTTACATCTTTTAGATTATCAGGCGTTTCGATGACGCTGTACGGCGTGATTTCACAGTCTTTTTTTGCCGTAATTTCCATTTCTATCAACGCCGAATGGGGCAAATGTCGCAACGCCATCATGTTTTGACGCACCGACAAAATGTCTTTAAAATCGAATGTCGTTGTCAACATGGCGTTTTTCATGTCCAAATTCTGAACAAAATTGGAGATATTTCCCGTGCCCACCATGCTCGAATTGCCATACGTTCCTGCATCGCTGGCGGCGATGTTTCCAATTTTTGTTTGGTTTGGCGTAGCAACTTCCAGTCGCATATTTGCAAAACTAAATACTTTCAAAATATTTGATACGCGACCACGACCGTAGAGGTCAAATGCACCGTTCAACACCACTTCTTGAACCTGCAATGGTTTGGGCGACGAAATGATGCCCACCATGCCATTGGCAACGGTCACGCCGTAATACTTTTGGGCATCAATATTTTTTGCCGTGATGTTCCATGCGTCTTGCGCTTGCACGAGGCTCGAAAAATGCCCCCCCCCCAGTATAGCGGCGGTCAAAAACCAGTTTTTTATTCTCATTTTCTTTTTTTTTGATATTTTATTTTATAAATTGTTTTAAAAATGGATAGCAAAAGTATCATTTTTAATAAGAAGTAATCTCTTTTTTTCTAAAAAAAAAAATTAAGACAAAGCAACGCTCGGTCTTAATTCAAAATCTACAAAATTATATTTCTTAATGTCCTTGTAAATAGACAATATATTTTTCATCAAAAAAGTCGAATGGAAAATATTTTTTAATCGGTTGCACTTCGTAATAAGGTCGAAACGGCAATAAACGCATTTCCTCTTTAATATTTCCACCTTTGAGCGCAATAATGCCGTTTGGATAGGCATGAATGTGCTTTTTTTTGAGCGACCGCAAAGACCAACGCGCCAATTGGTCAAACGTAGCAACGGCGCGGGTTATCACAAAATCAAATTTTTCTTTCACTTCTTCTGCCCGCACATGGTGGGCGGTTACGTTTTTCAAATCCAACGCTTCGGCAACCGCCTTGACGACCGTTATTTTTTTGCCGATGCTGTCGGTCAAATAAAATTGTGTTTCTGGAAAAATAATCGCCAACGGAATGCCCGGGAAGCCCCCCCCAGTACCCAAGTCCAAAATATGGGCATCGGGCTTAAAATCTACAAATTTTGCAATCGCCAACGCATGTAGCACGTGGTGACGATACAAATTTTCGATGTCTTTTCGCGAAATGACGTTTATTTTTTCATTCCATTCTACGTAAAGCGGCATCAGTTGCTCGAATTGCGCCACTTGTTGCGGCGTGAGATTCGGGAAATAATTCAAAATTTCTTCCATCAAAAACAAATAAAATTTACAAAAAAAGACGCAAAAGTAGCGAAAAAATCAACGCCGTTCAAATATTTTAAAGACATAGTCAAATTCATTTTTTTCGTCAGCTTTGTGCGCTTCTTCAAAAACGAGTTGATATTTTGTTTCGTCAATTTCTGGAAAAAAAACATCGCCTTCGACATCAATCGCCACTTCGGTCAAATAAATTTTATCCCAAATGGTTTGCGTTTGGTTATAAATTTCGCCGCCGCCGATGATAAATGCTTCGGTTTCGCCTGCGGTTTTCGCCAATCGCAAGGCTTCGGCAACCGAATGGACGACCAAACAACCCGCCGCCAAAAAAAATGGATTGCGCGTGATGACCACATTCGTCCGCTTGGGCAACGGTCGCCCGATGCTCTCAAAACAGTTGCGCCCCATGATGATGTGATGTCCTGATGTTTGACGTTGAAAATATTTTAGGTCGGCAGGCAAATACCAAGGGATTTGGTTGTCGCGCCCAATCACACGCCCGCGTGCGCAAGCCACAATGGTTGAAATTAGCATTTTTATAGAAAATTTTGACACAAAAGTACGCACTTGACCGCAGTTTTGGCTTGATGGACGCTTATTTTTTTTTATTTTTCTCAAAAAAGACCACCCCCCAGTATCCAAGCCCTTTTTTGAGCGTTGATACTGGGGGGTGGTCTTTTTTAAGGTTTTTTACGAAATTATTTTTGTAATTTCATACGTCCTTCAATATATCCGGGTTTTTTGATAATTTTTTCGAGGGCAAAACGCTTGTTTAAAATTGCTTTTTCCTGCGGAGAAAATACAAAAATAGCGGGCTGCTCGTCATAAATAACTTCTTGAAAACGTTGATACAAATCATGTCGTTTTGCAGAATCTAGCTCCGTTCTGATGTCTTCTATGAGTTTGTCAGAAGCGGCATTTCCGAATCCGAATCGGTTGTTTCCGTCTGCGCCGTCGCTTGAGGTTGCCCAAATTTCTTTCGGGTCGTCGGGAAATGGCGTAGGCGTGAAGGCTCCGACGAACAAATCGAAGTCGCGGCGTTTCAATTTTTCTTGAAAAACCTCGCCATCCAATGGTTCAATATTGATTTTAATGCCCACTTTTTTGGCATTTTCAGACAACACCAACCCAATACTTTTGCCACTGGCATTTCCAGTTGGGAACAAATAGCGAATTTCGAGGCGTTGTTTTTCGCCATTTACGGTTTTGTCGAGCATTCCGTCGCCGTCCGAATCCGTCCAACCACATTGTTTAAACAATGCTTTTGCTTTTGCGGTATCGAGGGCAATTGGCGCGAGTTTTTTGTTGTAATAACTTCGTGCAGGCGCGAACGGTCCGACACAAGATTCCGCAAATCCACCAAAATATTTATTGATAATGAGGTCAACGTCCACCAAATGCGCCAAAGCGCGTCTCATGCGTTTGTCTGAAAATTTTTGACTTTTACAATTGATGCCGATGTAGCCAAACCCTAACGTAGGCACTACGCGAAAGTCATATTTTTTTCTAATTTGACTGTCATTTTTCATTTCGAGATACGTTTGCGCCGAAAGTCGGTGCGTAGCATCTAATTTCCCATCTTTCACGAGCGAAACAATTGTCGGCTCTTCCGAGATGATTCGATACACAATTCGGTCGGGGAAAGCAGACAACATTACATTTGTTGCCGAAAGCGAATCTGCCCACCAATTTTCTTTTTTCTCTAACACGATGCGCTGTCCTGTCACCCATTCTTTGAGGCGATACGCACCACTGCCCACCACGCCCTCGCTTGAGCGCGAGAGTTGCGGTCTGTGAAATTCGTCTCCAAATTTCTGAAGCGACGCAACATCTATCGTTTTGGAAGTATCTTGTAAAAAACTGGTTAATTGAGCGACCGTAAATTTCGCCATCATGCCGCTTGGGTCAAAAGTTTGCGCGGGCAAAACGGGCAAAATGCTTAAATTTTCTTCTGCTAAAATATATTTTTTGTTCGTCAAAACAGTAAAACGACGTGGATTATTGGCATCTATTTCTATGTTTCTGACAAAATCTATGGTACTTCGGTAATTTCTTGCGCCCACGTATGGGTTCAAAATGGTTTTGACGGTAAACACATAATCATTAGCCGTTATAGGTGCGCCATTGTCCCATTTTGCATTTTCTCGGATTTCAAACGTGTAGCTGGTGCCGCCTTTCCATTCGCCTTCGGTGATGGGCGTGACGACCGCGCGGTTTTTTGCCAAAACGGGTGCAAGTTGGAGCGTAGTGGGGTCAATGTCGAGCAAAGGTTGAAAAAGCTGTGCCATCACTTGTAGGGCATTGCTTTCGTTGCCCAACAACGGGTTGAGCCGACTTGGTTCGTTTGACAAACGAACGGTCAGTGTGTTTTGGGGATTGTTGGTTTTGCCATCTTTACAACTCGAAAAAGACAAAAACACGATGCCCACAACCCAAAATTGCCACAAAATACGCGAAAAAGCAAGATTCTTCGGTTTCCCTTTCGCCACCATCAGTAAATTTATTATTTTTGTTCGGAAAAATTGGCGAAACAAAACGCTCCGTCATTTTCCAATGAAGTTAAAACAAGGTAGATTGATATTTCTCTTTGAAAATACTTTAAATCAGCTAACCTGAATCGGTTCGGTCAAGTTTTTGAAATCTTTTTTATGATGATGGATTGTTCTACATTCCTATGATTGATACAAAAATGATACGAGAAATCATTGATTCTAGATTTTTTTGCCCAAACGAGAAATAACGAGGGACAAAGTTAGTTAATAAAATGCAAATAGACTAATATTTTCTTCAATTTTTTTTTGAAACATCTTTTTTTTTGAAATCTGTTGTCGTATTTTTTTTATTACGCTATAAAATATTATTTAAATGAGTCAAATTCTTTTTGGTATTGATTTAGGCGGCACCAAAATAGAGGGTGTTACCTTAGAAATTCCAACCGATGCCCCCCCCCCAGTATTTCGCGTCTTGTCGCGCCAAAGATTGCCTACCGAACAGGAAAATGGCTATCAACACATCGTTTCTCAAATCGTGAAATTGGTGGGCGAACTCGAACGCGCCGTTGGTAAAAAAGCAACCCACATCGGCATCGGCACACCTGGCACGCTCGACCCCACTTCGCAATTGTTGAAAAATTCAAACACCGTTTGCTTGAACGGAAAACCATTGAAAGCGGATTTAGAAAAACAATTGGGCATAGAAGTCAGAATGGCGAATGATGCCAATTGTTTTGTGGTGGCAGAGGCTTTGTTGGGCGCGGTTCCTGCGCAATCGCCGTCGGCAAAAGTCGTTTTTGGCATCATCATGGGTACGGGCGTGGGCGGCGGCGTGTTCGTAAACGGGCAAGTTTTGAACGGCAGACACGGTATCGGCGGCGAATGGGGACACAACTTTTTGGACACGTCGGGCGGCGCGTGCTATTGCGGGCGCGTGGGTTGCGTCGAAAAAGTGTTGGCAGGCGTTTCGTTAGAAAATTTTTATTTTCAACAAACGGGGAAAAAGAAAAAACTCAAAATCATTGCCGATGAAGCCCCGATTGACCCCGCCGCACAAGCAACGATGCAACGATTGCATCATTTTTTTGGAAAAGCGGTGGCAAATGTCATCAACATTCTCGACCCTGATGCCATTGTCATCGGCGGCGGCGTGGGAAACATTGACTCCATCTATACCGATGGCGTGGACGAAGTCCGCAAATTCATTTTCAACAATCGCCTCGAAACGCAATTCTTGAAACCCGCGTTGGGCGATAGCGCAGGCGTTTTTGGCGCAGCGATGTTGTAAAATAGCCCCCCCCCAGTATAAAACGGGTTTTTTATCAAAAAATGGGTAATTCTTGAAAATAAAATGTTCATTTTAAAAACAATTCCTATTTTTAAATGTTGAAAATCGGAATATCATTTTGATGTTTTGATTAAAAAAAATCACAAATTGTATTTCTTATACGTTTTGATAAAAGTAAATAATATTTTTATTGGATTATGATACTTTAAAAAAAATAAAAAGATGAAATCAACATTATTTTCAAGAATCCTTTTTTCTGTCGTATTGTTGCATCAGTTTGCCTGTACGTCTGACCCCGTGTTGCCGTTGCCGACGTTCAACACACGAGTAAGTGGTCAGATGCTTGACGCGAAGACCAACGCCCCAATTTCGGACATCGAAATCATACTCGACGGCTATAACACTGTCATTGGCGACCCTGTTAAACTTATTGATGGCTTATTCTATTCCGAGCGGCGCACCATTCTTGGCAAAACAAAAACCGATGCTTCGGGTCGCTATTCGTTTGCATTTAATGCAAATATTGATAGCATGTATCGGCTGGTGCCTGCCAATATTTCAGGTTATGCCTACCCCGACGAGCAACGATTTTATCGAAAAATTCGGTCAAACGAGACACAAACGCAAGATTTTAATCCTTGCCAATACGCACCCTTTACGATTCAATATTTTCAAGATTTGAGCATTCAGACCGATTCTATTCGTGTTATTGTGAATAGCAACAAACCTTGCGGAGACCGAACTACGTCGAATAGAACCTTTTCGCTGATTACTTCGGCAGGCGGCGGCGTGAGCGATACTTACACAACCGAAGACAATACCGATTGTGTAATCCGTTGGCAACGGATTGTCAACAATGCGGTTGTTCAGACCCGCGACACGACGGTGAGAACCAAAATTGGTCAATATCCGTTCATCACATTGGTTCATTAAAAAAAAAGTGTGGATTCAAAAAATACTTCAAAAAAAGAAATTTCTTTTTTGAAGTATTTTTTTTTGCTTTCGGCAACGCTTGCAAAACGCAACTTTTTGTCTTTGCTACGTCATATTTATAAAAAAAAATGCATTTCAAGCAATTTCTTTTCTTTTAAAAAAATCTTTTGATTAAAAATTTCGTTTCTATATTTACTTGAAAAAAAAATACAGATATTATTTTCTTAAAAAAAAATATTAAAATGAAAAATACGAAATTATTGGTGTTGATGGCAATTTTATGTGGTTTGTGGGCGCGTTCGGCGCAAGCCAGCGTCATGTTGTTGCCGATGGACGCAAAACAAAAAGACCATTTGAAAGCCTACGGCATGACGTTTTGGGTACTCAATCAAAATGCCGAAGCGCATTGGTTGCTCAACTATCGCGGCGGCAGTTTTGCGTTTTCGCACAGCCAAAAATTTGAAAAAGAGTGTCGCACACGCGGCGTGAGCTATGAAGTCATTCCCGATGCCACTTTTGCCGACATTCAAAATCAAATCGCCAATCCAGAGGCAAATATGGACGACATCAAACTCGAAGTCGCGCCGAAAATTGCCGTTTATACGCCATCGCTCAACTCAAAAGGCGAACGATTGCAGCCTTGGGACGATGCCGTTACGCTGGTTTTGACTTACGCCGAAATCCCCTACGAAACCGTCTATGACCGCGAAGTATTAGACGGAAAATTGGCGTTGTATGATTGGTTGCATTTGCATCACGAAGATTTTACGGGTCAATATGGACGTTTTTATAGCTCATTTGGCGGCACGGCTTGGTACAGAGACAATCAAAAACGCGCCGAAGAATTGGCAAAAAGCTTGGGTTTCAACAAGGTTTCTCAATCAAAACTTGCCGTTTGTCGCACCATTCGAGAGTTTGTGGGCGGTGGCGGCTACATGTTTGCCATGTGTTCAGCGACGGACAGTTACGACATTGCATTGGCAGCAAACGGCGTTGATATTTGTGCCGAAATGTATGACGGTGACCCCGCAGACAACAATGCACAATCCAAATTAGATTTTTCGCAAACCTTTGCTTTTCAGAATTTTTCGTTGGAACGCAGTCCGTTGATATACGAATTTTCTAACATAGATAGAAGTCCTCCGAATCGAACTGTCTCGCCTGAACAAGACTATTTCACGCTATTCGATTTTTCGGCAAAATGGGACCCCATTCCTGCCATGCTTTGCCAAAATCATACGAAAACCGTGAAAGGGTTTATGGGACAAAGCACTGCCTTTGATAAAAAATATATTAAATCCGATGTCTTGATGATGGGTGAAAACAAGCCCGCAGGCGAAGTCCGTTACATGCACGGAACGTTCGGAAAAGGGACTTGGACATTCTACGGCGGTCACGACCCAGAAGATTATCAACACTACGTCAACGACCCCGAAACAGACCTTTCACTGCACCCAAATTCGGCGGGTTATCGCCTCATTCTCAACAATATTTTATTTCCCGCAGCGAAAAAGAAAAATAGAAAAACGTAAAGAATCTATCAAAGTATTATAAAAAAGTCAACTTGCAAACTAAACTTGCAAGTTGACTTTTTTATTTCAAAAATGAGCTTTTTTAGCCAAATATACTGGGGGGGGGCATTTTTACTAGAAAAATCAACCAATTTGCTTGATAATTTCCAATAAATCCAATTTTTGTTGTTCGCCCGAAACCATATTTTTAAGCGTTAACAAACCCGAAGTCATTTCCTCTTCGCCCACGACCACCACAAACGGAACGTTGCGGCGATTGGCATAATCCAATTGTTTTTTCATTTTTGCAGGTTCGGGATAAATATCGGCACAAATGCCCGCTTCGCGCACGCGCAAAAGCGACCGATACGCAAACCGATGCGCCGCTTCGTCAAACGCCACAAACAAAACTTTCAAGCCATTTGTCGCATTTTCGGGAAATAAATTCAACTTTTCGAGGCAATCATAAATTCTGTCCGCGCCGAAAGAAATCCCTACGCCCGACATATTTTTGAGACCAAAAACACTCGTCAAATCATCATAACGCCCGCCGCCGCCGATGCTGCCCATCGCCACGCCTACGGCTTTCACTTCAAAAATGCAACCTGTATAATACGTCAATCCACGCGCCAACGTAATGTCAAATTCGAGCGGATTGGTGGACGCAGTCATATTGAAATATTCATAAACACTTTTCAATTCTTCGATACCTTTTTTCAGATTTTCGCTTTTGTGAGCGACGGTTTCTAGCAAATCGAGCGTATTGAGCGTCAAAATCTGTTGAATGGCGGCAATATTTTGGTCGCTAAAATTGCGATTTTTGAGTTCGGCAGCCACGCCGTCCCAACCAATTTTGTCGAGTTTGTCAATCGCCACCGTCATTTCAATGAAACGGTCGCCACAATCTGCGGCTTCGGCAATACCTTGCAACACTTTTCGATTGTTGATTTTAATGACAACAGGCAAATTCAATTTTGCAAAAACTTCGTCATAAATGCGCATCAAATCGGCTTCGTAAACCAGCGAATTGGAACCCACCACATCGGCATCGCATTGAAAAAATTCGCGATAACGTCCGTGTTGTGGATTGTCACCCCGCCAAACGGGTTGAATTTGATAGCGTTTGAAAGGAAAAGTGAGGTCGTTTTGGTGCATCACGACAAATCGAGCAAACGGAACCGTCAAATCATAGCGCAAACCCCTGTCCGAAATAGACAGCGTAAGTTTAGCAGAATTGCGCGATTCGAGGGCTTCGACATTGGCTTTGCTCAAAAAATCGCCGTTGTTTAGCACTTTGAACAAGAGTCGGTCGCCTTCTTCGCCATATTTTCCTGTCAATGTAGAGAGGTTTTCAAGGGCGGGCGTTTCAATTCCTTGAAAGCCGTATTTTTGAAAAATGCCTTTGATGGTCTCAAAAATATAGTCGCGACGCGCCAAAATAGGGGGCGAAAAATCGCGTGTGCCGCGTGGAATGCTTGGTTTCGACATGGATATCTTATTTATTTATTTTTAATCTTCAACGCCTTCTTCCTCTTTTTGTTGAATTTCGAGGTCAGAAAGTTTGATTTTGTTTTGTTGAATGAGTTTGCCTTTCGCATCAAATTGCACAATGACGAGGTTTTCACCATCATCGTATTCAATATCATAAAAAATGCCTTCCAATGCCCCCCCCCCAGTATATCGGCTGATTTTGTCCAAATTTATCACATTTTCCGCGTCAAAATCTTTAAAAAAAGATTTTACACCCGTCAAAACTTCGGTTGGAAGCAAGGTAAAATCCCAATTTTGCTGCACTTCTTGCAATTTTTGGGCAACATTTTTATCATTTTTAAAAGTACTATCTCTTCCGAAAATGGCGGACGAATTGTAGCCATCTGCTACAAAACTGAACATCAAATCGTTGTTTTCTAACGTATCACATTCAAAATCGCTGCTATTTGGGAACATTTTTTTCAACACCAATTCAGGGTTGTCGGTTGGCAAAACAGGTTGCCGACAAGCCCAAAATTGCCCCATCAAAATCATCAAAACAACTATTTTTCTCACAAATATATTTTTAAAAATAAAATTTTAAATAAAAATCAATTGGATACTGGGGGGGGCGTTTTTTGGACTTATCGGCGCGAATAATTGGGCGATTCTTTTGTTATCACAACATTGTGTGGGTGGCTTTCCAATACGCCTGCCGACGTGATGCGCACAAACCGAGCATTTTGCATGGCTTCGATGTTCGCCGCGCCACAATAACCCATGCTGGCGCGAAGTCCACCGATATATTGCACCATCACTTCACCAACGGCTCCTTTAAACGCAACGCGCCCTTCGATTCCTTCTGGCACCAATTTTCTCACATCGTCTTCCACATCTTGAAAATATCGGTCTTTCGACCCCAATTCCATTGCCCCAATAGACCCCATGCCACGATATACTTTAAATTTTCGTCCATCAAGAATGATGGTTTCGCCCGGTGCTTCTTCGGTTCCTGCAAACAGCGAACCGCCCATGACCGAACTTGCGCCCGCCGCAATTGCTTTCGCAATATCGCCCGTATATCGAATGCCGCCGTCGGCAATGATGGGTATGCCCGTTCCGCGCAAGGCTTGCGCCGCTTGGTGAACCGCCGTCAATTGCGGCACGCCTACGCCCGCGACGATGCGCGTGGTACAAATGGAGCCAGGTCCAACGCCGACTTTCACGCCGTCCACGCCTGCTTCGGCGAGTGCCAATGCGCCTGCGCCCGTTGCGACATTGCCACCAATGATTTGTAGGTCTTTATATATTTTTTTTAATTCTTTAATTGTATTCAAAACGCCGCGTGAGTGTCCGTGCGCGGTATCCACGCAAATGACATCAACGCCCACAGCGACCAATGCTGCCACGCGGTCGAACGTGTCGTCGGTAACGCCAACGGCTGCGCCGACCACCAACCGACCCAACGTATCTTTACAAGCGGTGGGGTGATTTTTGAGTTTTGTAATGTCTTTATACGTGATGAGTCCGACGAGTTTGCCGAAATCGTCAACAACGGGAAGTTTTTCAATTTTTTGCTGCTGCAAAATATCACGTGCTTGGTTGAGCGTTGTGCCTTTGGGCGCGGTGACGAGTTTGTCGGTGGTCATCAATTCGCTGACTAACCGATTGTAGTTTCGTTCAAATCGCAAATCGCGATTCGTCAAAATACCTATCAACAATCCCGATTCGTTTACAATCGGAATGCCGCCGATGCTGAAACGTCGCATCAAATCGTGCGCATCTTGCACGGTGGCATCGGGCGGAAGCGTGACGGGGTCTATAATCATGCCGCTTTCGGAGCGTTTTACGGAGCGAACTTGGTCGGCTTGTCGTTCGATGGACATATTTTTATGAATCATCGCCACGCCGCCGTGTCGCGCCATCGCAATGGCAAGGTCTCTTTCCGAGACGGTGTCCATCGCCGCCGCCACAAGCGGAACGTTGAGCCGCAACTCGCGGGTGAGTTGCGTTGAAATATCAACATCACGGGGAAGCACTTCGGAATAGGCTGGCACCAATAACACATCGTCGTAAGTCAATGCTTCGCCGATAAATTTAGAAGATTCTAAATTGATGCGTTCCGTTTGGTCGGACGCAAACTCATTTTTTGCAAATTTTAGGGTTTCCATGTGCAAAGATACGGCGAGTTTGAAAATTAGAATATGCTTCGCAATTTTTTTTTCCTTTTTTATCTAAAAAAGATTTTTTTACAGGAGAAAAAAGGCTTTTTGGAGTAAAATAAAAAATTGTGGACATTTTTTTTGATGTTTTTTTCTAAAAAATGCTACCCCCCAGTATAAAACCGCCAAAATGGGGTTGGATACTGGGGGGTAGCATTTTTTGAAGAAAAAAGTCTTGTAAACGACATCCAATCATTTACAAGACTTTTGTATTACGCTTCTACAATTTCGCGTCCGATACTTTCGTAATGGAAACCTTTGCCTTTCATTTGCGCCACGTCGTATAGATTCCGTCCATCAAAAATGGTTTTATCTTTCACGTTTGCTGAAAGTTTTGCAAAATCGGGCGTTCTGAAAATAGACCATTCGGTACAAATCACGAGTGCATCTGCGCCTTGAATCGCTTCATATTCGTCATTTGCATACTTGATTTTATCTCCAAAAATCGCTTTCACATTCGGCATACCTTCTGGGTCGAACGTGGTGACGGTGCAACCAGCTGCCAACAATTCCTCAATAATTTCGAGGGCGGGTGCTTCGCGAATGTCGTCGGTGTTGGGTTTGAACGCCAATCCCCACACGGCAAAGTGTTTGCCTTTGAGGTTACGCAAGCCATAAAATTCCTTGATTTTTTGGAACAAACGGCGTTTTTGCAAGTCATTTACCGTCATAACGGCATCTAAAATTCTGAAATTATAATCGTATTGCGAAGCCGTTTTCGCCAACGCCTGCACGTCTTTTGGAAAACACGAACCGCCATAACCAATGCCCGGAAACAAAAAACGCTTGCCAATCCGTGCATCTGAACCCATGCCCATGCGCACCATGTCCACGTTTGCGCCTGCGAGTTCGCAAATATTAGCGATTTCATTCATAAAAGAAATACGTGCCGCGAGATACGAGTTGGCAGCATATTTTGTCATTTCTGCCGACCGTTCGTCCATGAAATAGATGGGATTTCCTTGACGGACAAATGGTTCGTAGAGTTGACGCATCACCTCACGGGCGCGTTCGGAATTGGTTCCAATCACCACGCGGTCGGGTTTCATGAAATCTTCCACCGCAACGCCTTCGCGCAAAAACTCTGGGTTTGACACGACATCGAACAACTTTTCGTCCAAATTCTCCACTAAAATGGCATGCACTTTTTCCGCCGTTCCGACGGGAACCGTTGATTTGTCAATGATGACTTTATAATCGGTGATGATGTGCGATAAATCTTTGGCTACGCCCAAAATATAAGACAAATCTGCCGAACCATCTTCGCCCGGCGGGGTTGGCAATGCCAAAAAGATGATAGCCGCGTCTTTGATAGCCGCTTTGAGGTCGGTGGTGAAAGAAAGACGACCTTTTTTGGTGTTTCTGTCAAACAAAACGTCCAAACCGGGTTCGTAAATTGGAATTTCACCTGCTTTCATGCGCTCGATTTTTTGCGCATTGATGTCCACACATATCACTTGATTGCCCGTTTCGGCAAAACAAGTTCCTGTTACCAAACCGACATAACCAGTTCCTACTACTGCAATGTTCATACTTGCTTTTTTTAAAATTTTAATTTTGATATAATATTTTTAAATCGGTTCTGACAGGCAAAACGCTTCTGTTCAAAGAATTGGAAAGCGTTGATATAAAAAAAATCATGTAACCGTTGAAAAAGAAATCTTTTTTTTCGGGCGCAAAGTTAATCCTTTTTCTTATTTCAAAATCTACCTAAATTTTGGAAATTTTAAGATAAGTTTTTTTTAAATGTTTTTTTTTATTCTTTTTACCCATCCAAAAAATGAAAATATACTGGGGGGGGGGCGTTTTTTGCTTTGTAATTTACAAAAATTTAGCCAAACACATTGTATCTTTGCGACGCAATTGCAAAATTGTTCAATTAGTTATCCACATTTTTTCTAAACTGCTCTAAAAAAATATTTCTGTTTATAAAATTTAAAAAATTATAACACAGAAATACAATTTTAAAAAAATGAATTTGACGAGCAATCAATCAAAACCAGCCGTCTTGTTGTTGGCAGACGGAACGGTTTTTCAAGGCAAAGCGGCGGGCAAAATCGGCACCACGACAGGCGAAATCTGCTTCAACACGGGCATGACGGGCTATCAAGAAATTTTTACCGACCCTTCTTATTTCGGGCAAATCATGGTGACCACCAACGCCCACATCGGCAATTACGGCGTTAAAAACACCGAAGTCGAAGCCGAAAAAATGCAAATCGCAGGTTTGGTCTGCAAAAATTTCACCCCCCAGTATGCCCGACCGATGGCAGACAGCGACGTGCAAACCTATTTTGAAAATCAAGAAATGGTGGGCATCAGCGACGTGGATACGCGGGCAATCGTGCGGCATATCCGCAACAAAGGAGCCATGAACGCCATCATTTCCTCCGAAATTTTTGACCTCGAAATCCTACAATTGAAGCTCGATGCCACGCCTTCGATGGACGGATTGGAACTTTCGTCTCGCGTGACGACCGCGCAACCCTATTTTTGGGGGCAATCAACCGCTAAATATCGCGTTGCCGTCCTTGATTTTGGGGTAAAACGAAGTATTTTGAATAATTTTTCGCAACGAGATTGTTATTTAAAAGTGTTTCCTGCCAAAACGCCTTTTTCTGAAATTGCGGCTTGGAATCCAGACGGATTTTTCCTTTCCAACGGACCGGGCGACCCTGCGGCAATGGGTTATGCCGTCGAAACGGTGCAACAAATTTTGAAAACTGAAAAACCACTTTTTGGCATTTGTTTGGGGCATCAGTTGCTGGCATTGGCATTGGGCGTGCCGACGTATAAAATGCACAATGGGCATCGCGGCATCAATCACCCCGTGTTGAATTTGTTGACCAATCGCTGTGAAATTACGAGTCAAAATCACGGTTTTGGCGTTGACCCTGACGTGATTCGCCAAAAATCGGACACCATCGAAATCACCCATCGCAACCTCAACGACGATACGATTGAAGGCATCAGTCTGCGCGGAAAACGGGCTTTTTCTGTCCAATATCACCCCGAAGCATCGCCTGGTCCACACGATGCGCAATACTTGTTCGACAATTTTGTGAAAATGTTAACTGCTTAAAAAATATTATTTTTTATCCATAAAAAAACGCCCATGCTGCTAAACATGGGCGTTTTTGCTTGTAAATTATCCAAATTTAAGCAAATATACTGGGGGGTAGCCTTTTTTTCAAAAATTTACATTTCGTAAGGCGTTAAGCATTTTTTACAAAGGCAACCTTTAAATTGGTCTTTCAAAAACTCGTAGGTGCGCGTGTAGATTTTGAGTTCTTCGCCCATGCACCAACACGTGTCGTCGCCATAACACAACAAAATGCCGTTGCATTTTGCGCAGGTTTTCGCCAATTTTTCGCCCGTTTCTATCATCGAAGCGTCCACGATGCCGCCGAGTGGCGGATTGAGTTTGCGCACGCGAACCTTGACTTCTCCCAACACCGAAAACTGTTTTTTCAAACCTTTGATGATGCGATTGCCGATGGTTTCGATGAGTTTGTAGGGTTTGTACGTCACTTTTCCGTCGGGACTGATTTGGCGTTCGCCTTTCATGACGGTTTTACAAATCTGATAGACCAATTCGTAGTTGACGGTTTGCGCAAGGTCGTCTTTGGCGGCGGCTTTGTTGAAATCGGTATCAATGATGACATCAATCAGAAACGTGGTTCCAATCGTTTGTTCTTCTTGATAATAGCCATGCGGCGCGAAAAAACGCATTCCTTCTAACGAAATTACACTCATTTTTTATCCTTTTTTGAAGATTTTAGCCGCAATTTTTTCTGGAATTGCTTTTTTATGCACCAAAATGGAAATCGTTTTGTAGCGGAAATAATTTTTAGAAACATACAAATAGCCGCCACAATCGTTGCGTTCTGCGCCCCAAGAATTTTTTACGGTAAAAAATTCTGCACCCGTTTGGTCTTTCACCAAGCCCGTGATGTGCATGCCGTGGTCGTCTTGGGTGGACAAATCATCAAACGCCAATTGTCTATTTTCCTGTGAAATGACCCTTTCGGTCGTCGGTTTGTCGAAGATTGCTTTTTGCTCTTCTTCGCTCAAATCTACCCAATCTTTTGATGGCACAACCGCAATTCCGTTCTTGTGCGAGAAATATTTTTCGCTCACATCGCTTGCCCAACCGATGGTGTAGCCTTTTTTGACGGCGTTGTCGGCAACTTCTACGAGTTCATCAACCGTTACGTTGTAGGCAGCTGCGTCTGCCCAGTTGTCGGGAATTTCCAACACAAACGGCTCGTAAAATGGGTGATGCGTATAAGATGTGATTTCAACATAATCATCGGCGTTCAAACCAATCGAAACGGCATATTCTTTCGGGGTCATGGATTTTCCGTTGACCTCAAATTTTTCTGGAATGGCACCTGAATAGGCATCTAAAATTCCTTCGTATGCTTTTTTCCAATCATCTGTAAGTCGGTCGCCATTTGGAATTTTTATAATCGTTTCGATAAAATTTTTCAAAATCGCGTCCATTTCTGCGTGTGCAAACGTTTTTTGCTTGCCTGCGTAGGCACTTTGCGGCATGATTCCATAATTTTTCAAGACATATAATACGTCGTGAAATTCGCCACCTTCGGCAAATTGCGCCTTGCCCATGCGCCGCACAAAACGCTCCGCTTTGGCAGTATAAGCCCGTCGAACGGTGAACATTTCTGACAAATCCTGCTTGCCTTTGCCCATGCGCAACAACTCCGATTCGAGGAAAGAATTGGTCGAATAGCACCAACAAGTGCCAGATTTTCCTTGATTTTTCACGTCCGTCGCCTCGTTGCTTGCCACCGAAGTGAAGACAAATTGGCTGCCTTTTTTGTTCGTCATCGGCTTTTGTTCTGCCGCAATTTGCCCAAAAAGTGCCGACATACTGGGGGGTAACAAAAATAGCGTCGCAACAATTAATTTTTTCATAATTTTTTAAATTTTATAATTTTATTTAAATTTTGATGTAGGAAAATAGTAGAAAATTCAACAAAAATAGACAATTATTAGAAATTGAAATTATTTTTTATCAAATATTTTATGAAAAAAATCAATGCAAAAAATGTCTTATTCCCGTCATCACCATTGCCAAATTGTGTTCGTTGCAAAACCGAATCGAATCCATATCTTTCACCGAACCGCCAGGCTGAATCACCGCCGCAATGCCCGCTTTGTGCGCAATTTCGACACAATCGGCAAACGGGAAAAAGGCTTCGGAAGCCATTACCGCGCCCGTCACGTCGAAACCAAAATGTTTCGCCTTCGCCAGCGCGTGTTCGAGCGCATCTACACGCGACGTTTGCCCGCAACCCATCGTGATGAGTTGCCGATTTTTCACAATCGCAATGCCATTCGATTTCAAATGTTTTACGCAAATATTGGCATACAACAAATCCTCAATTTGTGCGTCGGTGGGTTGCAAATCGGTTACAAATTTGAGGTCATTTCGGGTTTCTGTTCGATTGTCAGGGTCTTGTTGGATAACGCCATTGAGCAAATTTTTAAACATTTTCGTAGGCGCAGCAAAATCCTTGATGCGCAACAAAATGCGCGTTTTCTTGGTTTTCAAAGCCGCCAAAGCGTCGGGTTTAAAGTCTGGGGCAATCAAAACCTCGTAAAAAAGTGGATTGATGAGTTCCGCCGTCGCCAAATCAACGGTTTTGTTACAAATCAAAATGCCGCCAAATGCAGAAATTGGGTCGGCTGCCAACGCGGTTTTCCATGCTTCGACGAGCGTTTTTTTGGTGGCTACGCCGCAAGCGTTGGTGTGTTTGAGAATGGCAAAAGTGGGCGTGTCGTTTTGGAACTCGCGCATGAGGCGCACCGCCGCGTCCACGTCCACAAGGTTGTTGTAACTCAATGCTTTTCCGTTCAACACGTCAAACATTTCGCCCAAATTTCCAAAAAAAGTGGCGTTTTGATGTGGATTTTCGCCGTAACGCAACGTTTCTGAGTGTTCGATAGAGTGTTTGAACACCCCCCCAGTATCCGAAGGGTTTTGTCGCGAAAACCAACTAAAAATAGCCGAATCGTAGTGACTCGACACGTGAAAAGCGCGCAAAGCCAACGTTTTTCGGTCGTCAAGTTCCGTATATCCATTTTTTTCTTCAATCGTTTTCAAGAAACTGGCGTAATCCGCACGGCTCGGAACCACGACGACATCTCTAAAATTTTTCGCCGCCGCTCTGATGAGCGAAATACCACCAATATCGATTTTTTCGATAATGTCTGCTTCGTTTTTGGTCGCCCGAATGGTTTCTTCAAATGGGTATAAATCAACGATGACCAAGTCAATTTCGGGAATATCAAAGGCTTCGAGTTGTGCCGTATGGTCGGCTTCGCGGCGCGCCAAAATGCCGCCGAAAACTTTTGGGTGCAACGTTTTGACCCGCCCATCGAGGATAGACGGATAAGTCGTCAACTCTTCGACGGCTTCGCACGCAACGCCCAAACCCTCGATGAAGGTTTGCGTACCGCCCGTCGAATAAATTTTGACGCGCTGTTTTGCCAATTCGCGCACAATCGGTTCAAGCCCGTCTTTGTAAAACACGGAAATCAAGGCGGATTTGATTTTCTTTTTATACATCTTATTTTGATAATTAATTTTTAGAAAAAAAACATCGCAAAAATAGCCATTTTTTTGTCATCGCCTTGCAAAAAATAAGTTTTCAAAAAAGTGTTGTTATTTATTTTTATTTACATATTTTTTTATAAAATAATATTAAAAATTTTATGTAAATCATTTAAAACATAGGTTTTATAAATATTTTTTTTAAATGATTTATTTTGTTAAAATATATTTTGATGTGATGGCAAAAAAAAGTGCTGAAAAATTTTGTAATTCCGATGCTTTTGTCAAAATTTGTTGCTGAATTTGTTTACAACTTATTAACAATCATTTTTAACTTTTCGCAAACGTTGCCAAAGCGCGTTGCAAAACCACTAAATTTCATTTCTACCCAGAAAAAAAGTCCATAACCATGTTGAAATCGAGAAAAAATACACGTCATTTTGCTTTTGTTTTTTATAGTTTTTTTTGTTGCCTCTTTTTTGCCCCCCCCCCAGTATCTGCGCAAGATAGCAGCGTTTTGGCAGTCATTCCGAAGCCAGATTTGCCGATTTTGGATTCCAACACGGTCAAAAAAGATACGATTTTGCGCGTCGAAAATCCCGTTGTTGTTGCGCTAGATTCTGGTATTTCGGTTGCCAAAACTGCTCCAATTCAACCCGATTCGACAGCAAAAATTGCCACCGATTCAATAGCAATCGTGCCAGTGAAAGAGAAAATTACAGCAATTCCAGAAGAAAAAAATCCAGAAAAAAAGCCAGAAAAAAAGGAATTGAAATTAGAAAAAAAGGAAAAGCGTAACCTTGCTGCCGCGCCGCCTGCCAATTTCGTAATTTTGCGAAACGCAAGGCAAGCCGACAACAAAACCCGCAACAATGGCATCGTTTACCTCAAAGATACGGCAAAAATCAGGGAATTAGAAGCATTATTGGACAATAACAGAGCTTATGCACATCATTGTGGTCAACAATGGTCACTCAGTTTTTGGCTCAATTCGTCCGAAAAAGCTGATGAACTTTCCATCAATCCAGAATGTGAACAGTTTGAACGCAATACAAAACAAATCAATGCGAATATCAAAGAAATTGCCGCAAAAATAGACGGCGGCGGCGCACCGCATTACCTCTATAATTTCAAAATTTCGAGCGCATTTCCGCCCGATTTGATTGAGAGCGAATTGGCAGAACATTTCCAGTTGTTGTTCATGGGCGGGCGTTTTCAACATTTACCGTCTGTGACGTTCCGAGTGGTTGAAAACACGCCCATCAAGGGAAAAATGTCGGACGAAGACATCGAAAAAGTTGTGAAACGCAATCGGGCGCATGGGCGCGACAAAATTGAAGCCGTCATTGAAGCCGTAAAATCGAAATTTAAGGTCGAGGCAACGGGGAAAATTCTGAACCCAATTTCAGGTGCAGATGACAAAGCCGTTGAAGATGCGTTTGATGTGACGTTAAAATTTAATAAAGATGCAAATTTGGAAGCCATCGCCAATTATATCAACGAAAATGGCGGCAATACGATTGACAAACGGATTCCAGAATTTTATTATATCCAAGCCATTTCTCCGCAAAAAAGCCTTTTGGTTGTCCGTGATTTTATCGCACAACGCTTTGAATATGTGCGAGAAGTCTATGATTATCCAAATAAAAAATAAGATTTTCAACAAAAATAACAGCCTTTTTGCACGCGCAAAAAGGCTGTTATACTGGGGGGGGCATATTTTTTAAGCCGCCAACGCTTTTTGGGGAATGGCGATAAAAAACGTTGTTCCTGCGCCTTCTTCGCTTTCCAGCCAAATGCGTCCGCCGATATTTTGAACAATTTTTTTGCACGTCGCCAATCCAATTCCCGAACCTTCGTACTCGCCGCGTGCATGAAGACGTTGAAAAATATTAAAAATACGCTCGTGATATTCAGGCGCAATGCCGATGCCGTTGTCTCGAAACATTAACACAATTTCATCTCCGTCTTCTCGACTTTCAATCTCAATTAGCGGCGAATCGCCTTGTTCCGTTTTCCTAAATTTGATGGAATTGGTAATCAAATTTTGGAACAATTGTATCATTTCTGTCGTCGAACCCATTATTTTTGGCAAATCGTTGGCAACAATCGCGGCATCATTTTCCCGCATATTTACCATCAAATTATGCAAAACGACAAATAAAATATTGTTCAAGTCTATGCTTCGTTCTTTTTGTTCTTCCCTTCCGAGCCTCGAATAATTCAACAAATCGTCTAACAGGCGTTGCATTCGGTTGATGCCGTCGGTGACATAGCCCATAAATTCGAGGGTATCGCCTTGCAAATGGGGTTGCATACGGCGGCGCACGAGTTGCGTGTAGGAGCCAATCATGCGCAAAGGTTCTTTGAGGTCGTGACTGGCGGCGTAGGCAAAATTTTCGAGTTCAGCGTTGGTGGCGCGGAGTTGCTCGTCAATTTTTTGCATCGCAACGGCTTGTTCTTCGATGGCTTTTTTTTGCTGTTCGAGCAATCTTTTTTGCTCAGAAAGTTGTTTGATGACGAGATGTTGACCCGCTTCAAAAATATTGACGATACAAAATATTGCGATAAATAAAAATATATAACTAAATGCGTAATAGCTATTTACGCTCTCCGTAATGGTGTTTAAAAAATTTTGATTAGAATTTTGTACCATCAACCAACACACAAAGCCAATCAAAAAACCCAACCAAATGATACCCGAACGCCAACTCGCAAACAACAAAGCCGTAAGCGGAACCGTGATGAGCCATAACAAATTATCTGAATGTATGCCGCCTGTATTTGGCACTGACATCGCCAACGGAATCGCCCATGCGAATGCCAAAAAGTTGCCACTCACGAGCAAATTGCCCCACTTGCGAAACGCCAAAAGGCTGCAAATCGTAGATAAAATGGACAATATGACCGAAACTTGGTCGTTTGCGCCATTCCAATATAACATGTTTGAGAGTTGCATAATTCCGCCAATTCCGATGGCGAAAAGATGTGTATAAACCAAAATCCGTGCTTTTCGATGCGTATAAACATCGGTTGGGTCAAATTTTTCATGGATAAAACGCCCAGCAAATTGGTCAATTTCAATCATAATACGTAAAACTTTTATTTTTTTTGCTTTCATAAAAAAGGTTTAATCGTTTTTGAATTTAAAAACTTGAGAAATAGAAAAAAAGGTAGATAGATTTTTTTTTACTTTGAGAAAAGTTTGATATTTTGGGAAGTCATATAAAATAGTTGTTGGTGTTTATATCATATTATAAATAATTCAATTCTTGTACCAAAATTTGCTAAATTCTCAAAAAAGCAAAAAAAAATGCCACCCCCCAGTATCAAAAGCTGGAATGCGGCATTTTTTGTATTTTCAGTGAAATAAATCGTTTTTTTTTACCCAATAGATTCGGCTTGTTTCCAAGTTTTTGGATTGCTGCGCCAATCTTCGAGCGTTTGTCGGTCGTCGGCACTAATATAACCCATTGAAACCGCTTCTTGCAAGAGTTTGTTATAACCTGTGATGGTTATCAATGGACAATTGTTTTTTGCAAAAAGTTGGGTCGCCTCGTCAAAATCGTAGGAAAAAATAGCCAAAACGCCCACCACATGCAGCCCTTCCGCCCGCAATGCTTCCACCGCTTTGAAACTGCTGCCGCCCGTCGAAATCAAATCTTCGACGACCAATACGCGCTGCCCTGCTTCGATTCGACCTTCGATTTGGTTTTGTCGCCCATGTGCTTTTGCCTTGTCGCGGACATAGGCGAAGGGTTTTTTGAGGCGGTCGGCGAGTAACACGCCATTTGGAATGCCTGCGGTTGCCACGCCTGCCACGAGGTCGAAATCTTCAAAATTTGCGGATTGCTGATACAACGCCTTCAAAATGAGGTCGCGTACTGGGGGGTAGCTCAAGGTGACTCGATTGTCGCAATAGATAGGAGATTTGATGCCCGAAGCCCACGTAAATGGGTCGTTTGGTTGCAAACGAACGGCACTAATTTCTAATAACTTATGCGCGATTGCGCTGCTTTGCTCTGCCATTTTTCGTAAGTATGTGAATTTTAAATCGTAAAATATTATTATTTTTTTTCAATTTCGGTTTTTCAGTATTCTTTTTTTTTCTCAAAAGTTGAACAAAAGTAGTGTCATTTTCCGATTTTAGCCTACATTTGAGGAAAAAAAATCGAAAAAATAAAAATCTTTTTCATACGTATATTTGCTTACTCAATATGCTTTTTTTTTAAATGCCTTAAAAAACAATAAAAACCGCGCAATATGTGGAAAAAAAAGACCAAAACCTTTGAAAACAAGCAGCCAAAAGCCGAAAAAGAACTTTCTAAATCCGAAGCATTGGCAAAATTGGAGTCGTTTTGCGCCTATCAAGAACGCTGCGAGCAGGAAGTCCGAACCCGCATGAAACTGTTGAAAATAGACAATGACCTTGCCGACGACCTCATTGACAGCCTCCTCGAAAACGATTTTTTGAATCAAGAACGCTTCGCATGTGCCTATGCGCGAGGGAAATTTCGCATCAGTTCGTGGGGTCGGGTGCGCATTCGGCAGGAGTTGCAGGCGCGGCGCATCGGCGCATCGCTCATCGCAAAGGCATTGGAAGAAATGACGACCACCGAAAGTTACAACGAAATTTTGAACAATCTTTTGGAAAGTAAATCCGCCATGTATGACGAAAAAGAACCGCAACGGTTGGAAAAAATTGCGGGTCACGCGCTCCGACGTGGTTTTGAATCGGACTTGGTTTGGGCGCAAATTCGGGTTTTATTTCCTAGAAAATGAGTTGTTTTTGCTTGAAATCAAGAAAATACTGGGGGGTAGCATTTTTATAAAAAATATTTAAAAAAAAGAAAAACGAGTAGTCAACCAAAGGTTGAACTACTCGTTTTTTATGGAAAATTTTTCTTTTCAGAAAAAAATTAACCTTCTTTTTCTGCAACAACCGCGAGGGTAAATGTTGGCATTACGGCTTTGTGAAGTTTCAAAGTCGTTGCATATTCGCCTACTTCTTTGATGTCACTCAACTGTACTTTTTTGCGGTCAACAGCCAAACCAAGTTGCGCTTCGATTGCCTCAGCTACTTGTGTTGCGTTTACGCTACCAAACAATTTTCCACTTGCGCCTGCGCGAGCTGTGATAGTAACGGTTTTGCCAGCTACTTTTGCTGCCATTTCGTTGTATTCGCCCATTTTAGCAGCTTCTTTTTTGTCTTCGCTACGAAGGCGAGCTGCCAAATTTTTACGATTTGTATCGTTGGCAATCAATGCGATTCCTTGCGGAATCAAGTAGTTGCGACCGTAACCGTCTTTTACTTTTACGATTTCGTGACGCTCCCCCACTTTATCCATATCTTTTAACAAGATAATTTCCATGACTTAAAATTTTTTCAATATTTAAAAAATGAACTTGAGCTTTTTTTTTGATTTGTGAAACGATTTATTTCACCAAATCTGCCAAATATGGCAACATGCCCAAATGACGCGCACGTTTTACTGCCGAAGCAACTTTGCGCTGATATTTCAACGAGTTGCCCGTGATGCGGCGTGGCAAAATTTTGCCTTGTTCGTTGATAAATTGAATCAAAAAGTCCGTATCTTTATAATCAATATGTTTGATACCGAACTTGCGGAAGCGGCAATATTTTTTGCGCTGATGCCCAATGTTGGGGTTCGAGAGGAACTTAATATCGTCTCTTGATGCCATTTTCTGATTTTTTTACTGAATTTAACGAATTTTTTTTTGAAACAGAACCGAGAACTTTTTAAGCCTCTGTTGTCGCAGGTGCGGCAGCTTCGGCTGCTACTTCGGCTGCGATTTCTTCGGTAAGTTCCGCTTCTACTTTTTTGCGCGAACCAATTTTGCCAGCGCGTTTGTCGGCGTTGTACTTAACGCCCCATTTGTCGAGGGCAACGGTCAAAAAGCGCAACAAAGTTTCGTCGCGGCGCATTGCCAACTCGTATTTATCTACGACGTTGCCGTTTTCGCCTGCAAACTCGATGCAGTAATAAACACCAGACTGGCGTTTTTTGATGGGGTAAGCCAATTCAAGCAAACCCATTTCGCTAACATGCGTAATTTCGTAGCCTTCGCCCGAAATCATGTCCACATATTTTTGACCTGTCGCTTTTACATCATCGCTCGACAGAATCGGATCCACGATGAATGTTACTTCGTAATGACGCATTTGTCAGAAGTTTTAATTTAAAATGATTAAAAAAAATAATTTATAACAATCGTTTTAAGGGAATTATCCCTCAAAAACGCGCAAAGGTAGCTTTTTTCCACATTCTAAACAACATTTATTCAAAAAAAATCTTTTTTTTATTCAAAAAACTGTCAATATACTGGGGGGGGGCATTTTTCACCCAAAAAAACGTAAAAAAAAATGCGGATTCTTTTTTAGTTTAAAAATATTTTAGAATTGCGGGCGACCGTCAAAAATGTAGGAAAAGGATTTATCTTTGCATCGTTTTTTGAGAAAAATCAATTATTCATTTATCAATTATAAAAAAAGATTCAATAAAATGTCTAGACGAAAAATTGTAGCAGGCAATTGGAAAATGAACAAAACCCAAGCCGAAGCCCAGCTATTGGCAGGTGACATCGCCGCACGCGAACTGCCAAAAGATGTAACCGTCGTGTTGTGTCCGCCATCGGTTTACCTCGATTCGGTGTCCAAAATCCTAAACGGCAAGTCAAATTCCTTGCACGCGGGGGCGCAAAACTGCCATCACGAGCGGTCGGGCGCGTACACGGGCGAAGTGTCGGCAGACATGTTGAAATCTATGAATATCGAATATTGCATCATCGGTCATTCCGAACGACGCGAATATTATAAAGAAACGACCGCACAATTGGTCAAAAAAGTGGATATTGCCTTGTCTTTGGGCATCACGCCGTTGTTTTGTTGCGGCGAACCGTTGCGGATTCGCGAAAAAAACACCCACGCACGATTTGTTCAAAAACAAATCCGAGAGGCGTTGTTCCATCTTTCGCATGAGGAAATGAAAAAAGTGGTGATTGCCTACGAACCCATTTGGGCAATCGGCACAGGCTTGACCGCATCGCCCGAACAGGCGCAAGAAATGCACGCCAACATCCGAAAAGCCATCGAAAAAAAATATGGACGCGAGATTGCGCAAAGCATTTCGATTCTTTATGGCGGTAGTTGCAACGCTGCCAATGCCGCAACCCTCTTCGCACTCGAAGACGTGGACGGCGGACTCATCGGCGGCGCATCGTTGAAAGGCGACGATTTTTTCAAAATTATCAGCGCGTTTTAAAAAAATAATAATTTTAAACGGTCGCTTATTTTATGGATTTCAAAAAGTAAGCGACCTTGTTTTTTCTATTTTGAGGGAAATATACTGGGGGGTATCAATTTTTTGAAAAAAAATTTTGATATTTATGTTTTTATCGTTTTTACCTAATTTCAAAAAAAAATAAAACCATGTTAGAAAATATCATCACCGACCTGCGTGCCGAACTCTCGGAAATAGAATCGGCAGGTCTTTTGAAACGCGAACGTATTATAACGTCTCGGCAAGCCGCCGAAATTTCCGCCAACGGAAAAACGGTGTTGAACTTTTGCGCCAACAATTATCTCGGTTTGTCGTCGCATCGGGCGGTCGTGAAAGCGGCAAAAGCAACCATTGATTCGCATGGTTTTGGCATGTCGTCGGTGCGTTTCATTTGCGGAACACAAGACATTCACAAGGAATTGGAACGCGCCATCGCCGATTTTTTAGGTTTAGAAGACGCTATTTTGTACGCCGCCGCGTTCGACGCAAATGGCGGAATTTTTGAACCTTTGTTGACCGAAGCCGACGCAATTGTGAGCGACGAACTCAATCACGCCAGCATCATTGACGGCATTCGGCTTTGCAAAGCAAAACGTTTTCGATACAAAAACAACAACATGGAAGACCTCGAAACCCAATTGCAAGCTGCGCAACAAGCAGGCGCAAGACGAATTTTGGTAGTTTCGGACGGTGTTTTTTCGATGGACGGCATCATTGCACAAGTGGATAAAATTTGTGATATTGCAGAAAAATATAACGCAATGGTGATGCTTGACGAATGTCACTCAACGGGTTTTATGGGCAAAACTGGGCGCGGAACTCACGAATTGCACAACGCCATGGGGCGCGTGGACATCATTACTGGCACTTTTGGCAAGGCATTGGGCGGCGCATCGGGCGGTTTTACGGCTGCCAAACGCGAAATTGTAGAGATTTTGCGGCAGCGTTCGCGACCTTATTTGTTTTCAAATACGTTGGCTCCGAGCATCGTGGGCGCGAGTTTGAAAGTGTTAGAATTGTTGAATGCTTCGACCAGTTTGCGCGATAAATTAGAAAAAAACACTGCTTATTTTCGTCAAAAAATGACGGCGGCGGGTTTTGACATCGTGGCAGGCACGCACCCGATTGTACCCGTCATGTTGTATGACGCACCGTTGGCACAGCAGTTTGCAGCAAAATTATTGGACGAAGGGATTTATGTGGTCGGCTTTTTCTTTCCCGTTGTGCCGAAGGGCAAAGCGCGGATTCGGGTGCAATTGTCGGCGGGTCATACGCGGGCGCAACTCGACCAAGCGGTGGCAGCCTTCATCAAAGTCGGTAAGGAATTGAACGTTTTGGCTTAAAAAATTGTCAAAAAGTGATAAAAAGTGATAAAAAGTGATAAAAAAGTGTCCCCCCCAGTATTTCGTGCTTGAAATACTGGGGGGGATACTTTTTTTGATTATTTTTTGATTATTTTTTATTCGTCGTCATCTGCGAACATTCCGCCAAAATAAAACACTAAAAAAGCAGGAATGACGGCGATGAAAGCGGGAATCAAAATTTCTAATCTCATAAAACGACTGCGACCTGAAAAATACCAAGGCATCGTCATGGTTGCGCAAACGCCAAACACCAAGCCCGCAAAAATGCTCGAAAAAGGAGTACTCGGACGCAAAAAATAGCCACAAGCGGAAGAAACGATGCAAGAAATGGCAATCCAAATCAAGCCGCCGTCTAACAAATAAGTGCCTGCGGCAAACGCAGTGGCGATGCCCATGGAGAGCGAAAATCGGTCAGTTGGACTTTCTTCTGGCGCGGATTTTTTGGGTGACGCTGGTTTCGTATCGAATGATTGGTCTAATGGTTGATTTTCTTTTTCCATTTTTTTGATTTTTTTTGATTTTTTTTATAGTTGTTTAACAAAAAAGTTAGTAAAAATGGCGTGCTTTCTGATGAAGACACGCCATTTTTACGTTTGCCGATGTTTTATTTTTTTTTACACACCATGTGGTTCGTCGTCGCCGAGTTCTCGTTCGACTTCTTCCATAAACACATATTCGATGGCTTCGTCGAGCGTTGGCACGACGGCAATCACATCGGTGAGATGCGAAATTTGCAACAATTTTACGACCAAGCTGTCAGGTGCAGCGACCACGACATAGGTTCCGCCCAAGTCTTCCCAAATGCGGTGACCTGTCAAAATGGCACTCAATGCAGACGAGTCCACATAGCGCACGCCCGTCATGTCCAAGATGGCATTTGGCGCGCCCTCGTCTTCGAGGCGTTTGAGTTCGGTTTTCATTTTCGGCGCAAGGGTGGAATTGAAGTTGTCTTCTTGCAAATGAAAAACAGTGTACTTCTCTTGCTTATCAACAGAATATTTCATATAATTTGAAAATTTTTCTTCTAAAAAAACTATAAAAACTGGTGACGCTTTGGTCATTACCAGACCATTGACGGGTTGTTTCCGTTATGGAAGGGCAAAAATAGGTATTTCTACGGAAATATACTGGGGGGGGGCATTTTTTTTCGATAAAGTTTAGAAAATGAATGTTTGAGAGAAAAAAATATTTTTAGAAAAAATTTATTTTTTAGCGAAAAAAGTTTTAAAAAACGGGTTGATTTCAAAAAAAACGTTATTTTTGACAATAAATTTGGATAAACTTGATACAAATAAAATTTAATTCAACTGCCAATTCGTCAGTTAAAATTCTTTTTTTTTGAATGGCACAATTCTTTCTCCATAGGATTAAGTTTTTTGCGTAAAAATGGTTGGATATACTGGGGGGTAACGTTTTTAGCGGTTGGTTGGTTTTTTTTTCCACAAATTGATAAAAAAGTTTCCACAGTTGTTTTTATTTGCCGATTTGGTGATACATTTGTTAAAGTTTTTCAATATTTTTGCTCAACTTTATTCAATACTTTTTCGCAACACTTATTTTTTTTAACAACATTCATAAAACTATTACGCATAGTTTTTTGTTTCAGTCTTGTAAGTTTAAAAAAGTGGACAACTGCATTCCCTCACTTGACGCACAAAAACGTAAAGTCAGGACTTACAACTTTTTAAGGGTATTATTTTTTTTGAATTAAAGGATTTAAAAAGAAATAATATTTTTGAAAATACGTTGTCATTACAAGATTTCAAAATATTTTTTTTCCTAAAAAAAAAGAAGGAAATGAACAACAACAGAAAATTTTCGGGTCAAGTCAAGCAGATTTTAAATCACAGTCGCAGTGCCGCAAAACGACTTGGACACGATTACATCGGAACGGAACACCTATTGTTAGGTTTGATGGAAGACAATGCGAATTTGGCGTTGCGTGTTTTGTCGGCTTTGAAAGTCAACATGCAAGAGCTTCAAAAAGACATTGAGCAAAGTATCAAAAAATATAGCGGACCTGCCTCGAACTTGAATGTGGGCAACGTAAGCCTCAACACGCAAGCCGAGCGCGTGCTAAAAATAACGATGCTAGAAGCCAAAAGCATGCAAAATGAGGAGATTTATCCCGAACATTTAATGCTTTCGATTTTGAAACACAAGGACACGATGGTCAGCCGTTTGCTCTACGATTATAGCGTAGATTACGAAACCTTCCGTCGTGAACTCGAATATGTGCGCCAAGAACAAGACCTCACCGACACTTCGTTTGATGCGTCTGCCACCAATCCAAACCTTTTTGACGCAACAGGCGGCGGAAGTGGCGACGATTACAGAGGCGGCGACGATGACGAAGAAGAACGCAATTTCCGTCGTCAAGGTGGTGCAGGACAAGGCGGTTCAAAATCAAGAACCCCCGTTTTGGACAATTTCGGACGCGACGTAACGCGCCTTGCCGAAGAAGGAAAACTCGACCCCATCATCGGACGTGAAAAAGAAATTGAGCGCGTATCGCAAATTTTGAGCCGTCGAAAAAAGAACAATCCTATTTTGATTGGCGAACCTGGTGTTGGTAAAACCGCCATCGTAGAAGGTTTGGCGTTGCGAATTACGCAGAAAAAAGTAAGCCGTACGTTATATAACAAACGAGTGGTGATGCTTGACATGGCGGCGATGGTGGCAGGCACCAAATATCGCGGACAATTCGAGGAACGCATGAAAGCCATCATGAACGAACTCGAAAAGTCGCGTGACGTGATTTTGTTTATTGACGAAATTCACACCATCGTAGGCGCGGGCGGCGCAACTGGCTCGCTTGATGCTTCCAATATTTTCAAACCCGCCCTTGCGCGTGGTGAACTCCAATGCATTGGTGCTTCGACATTAGACGAATATCGTCAATATATCGAAAAAGATGGCGCACTCGACCGTCGTTTTCAAAAAGTAACCGTTGACCCACCGTCGCCCGACGATTGTATCCACATTTTGGAAAATATTCGCACCAAATACGAAGAATTTCACAATGTTGTGTATGACGACGCTGCGATTAAGGCTTGTGTAACGCTTTCTGACCGTTATATTACAGACCGTTTTTTGCCCGATAAAGCAATTGACGTGATGGACGAAGTGGGCGCACGGGTTCACCTCAAAAACATTCACGTTCCAAAACACATCGAGGAAATCGAAAAGAAAATCGAAGACCTCAAAGAGCAAAAAAATCAAGCCGTTCGCAATCAAAAATACGAACTCGCTGCCGATTTGCGCGATGACGAAACCAAACTCATGCAAAAACTCGAAAGAGAAAAAGAGCAATGGGAAGAGGATTCTAAAACGCGCCGATACCCAGTCACCGAAGATGATATTGCAGAAGTCGTTTCGATGATGACGGGCATTCCAGTCCGAAAAGTTGGACGAGACGAAGGCGCAAAACTCGTGACCATGACAGGCGATATTCAAAAAATGGTCATTGGACAAGACGAGGCAATTGTGAAAATCACCAAAGCCATTCGCCGCAATCGCGTGGGTTTGAAAGACCCATCAAAACCGATTGGTTCGTTCATTTTCTTGGGTCCAACGGGCGTAGGTAAAACAGAATTGGCGAAAGCATTGGCGCGTTATTTGTTCGATTCCGAAGATTCATTGATTCGGATTGACATGTCAGAATACATGGAACGGTTCAGCGTTAGCCGATTGATTGGCGCGCCTCCGGGCTATGTGGGCTACGAAGAAGGCGGACAACTCACCGAAAAAGTACGTAGAAAACCTTATTCCGTCATTTTGCTCGACGAAATTGAAAAAGCACACCCAGACGTGTACAATATTTTGCTTCAAGTTTTGGACGATGGGCAACTCACCGACGGGTTGGGAAGAAAAGTGGATTTTAAAAATACACTTATCGTCATGACTTCTAATATCGGCGTTCGACAACTCAAAGATTTTGGTCAAGGCGTAGGTTTTATGACCAAAGCACGCGAAGACGCATTGGAAGACAACTCAAAAGCGGTCATTCAAAATGCCTTGAAACGTACTTTTTCGCCCGAATTTTTGAACCGTATTGACGATGTTGTTGTTTTCAACGCATTGGGCAAAGAGGAAATTTCAAAAATCATTGATATTTCGTTGAAAGGTTTGATGAAACGTTTGAGCAATATGAAATTCACGTTGTCACTTTCGCAAGAAGCAAAAGATTTTGTTTCTGACAAAGGTTTCGACCCTAATTTCGGTGCGCGACCGCTCAACAGAGCCATTCAAAAATATATCGAAGACCCATTGGCAGAGTTCATCTTAAACGAAAATCCATCAGAAGGCGCAGCCCTCGAAGCCGTGATGAACGATGAAAAAGATGGATTAAAAATTACATTTGCAAGTCAAGAAGTAGGTTGAAATTAAGTAGTTATAAAAAAAATCGAGTTGCAATACGCAATTCGATTTTTTTTTATGAAAAATAGGCAAATATACTGGGGGGGGGACTTTTTGCTTGAAAATCGGTGAATAAATCGTAAAAAAATATTTTAAAATTTAAAAAAAATAAACTTGATGAAAAAAATAGGACAATTTTTGACGCAACGTTGGAAATTATTGACCACCACTATTTTTTTGATGATGAACATAGTGGCGTATTTTCATGCTTATAAATTTACACATTTTAGCGACTCCGTCGTACAAAAATCGCGCGACGCAAGCAAAATGGGCATTGGCGAAAAATTAACAACGCTGGCATTTGGCGTGAACAACCCGCGTCCGCAAAACGATTCGTTTCCCAATTTGCCATTTGAAAATTTAGGGTTGACTGACGGCAAAACTTTGCTCGCCGCATGGTACGTCAAAGTGCCAAATGCGCGAGGAACGGTGGCAGTTTTTCACGGTTTTTCGGGCAATCGGTCAAGTATGGTCGGGCAATCTGCCTATTTTAATCAATTGGGGTTCAACACATTGATACTAGATTTTCGTGGAACGGGCGGTTCGGCGGGCAATGTTTCCACGTTGGGCTATCACGAAGCCGACGACGTAAAACAATGTTTCGAGTTTTTAAAAAACAAGGGCGAAGAAAATATAATTTTTTATGGTGAATCTATGGGTGCGGTTGCGTTATTGCGGGCGGCGGCGGTACACAATTTGAAACCGCAGAAGATAATTGCGGTTTATCCGTTTGGTTCGATGTTGAAAACGGTGCAAGCGCGATTTCGGAACATGGGCATTCCGTCGTTTCCGATGTCGCAATTATTGGTCTTTTGGGGTGGAATGCAGCACGATTTTTGGGCTTTTTCGCATCGCCCTACGGATTATGCTACAAAAATTGAGATACCAACGCTTTTGATGTATGGGGAAAAAGACAAGACCGTTTCCGCTCAAGAAACACAGACCATTTTTGATAACTTGAAAGGTCAAAAAATATTAAAAACTTTCCCCGATGCAGGGCATGAAAACATCTCGAAAACCCACGAAACCGACTGGAAAAAAAGTATTGAAGCCTTTTTGAATCAAAAATAGCGGCGGAATACTGGGGGGGGGCATATTTTTCCTTGATAAACAAGATTTTTTGCGTTTAGTTTTTCAATTTTCGTGGAAAAAGGTTTTTTCGCCGTACTTTTGCGGCATGGAAAGATTTGGAAAAAAATTTGAAAAACGAGAACCGAAAGAAACAAACGACCCAGTCAATAATTTATTTGACGTGGCGTTTAACAAAAGTTTCGATACAGACGACGAAAAAAACGTTGAAAGTGTGATAGAACGCACCACCGAAAGCGGTGCAAAAACGACACTCATCTACGGTCGTCACCCCGTCGTGGAGGCAATAAAAGCAGGGCAAGCATTTGAAAAAATCTATTTTCAACTCGGTGTTCGAGGCGAAATGGAAGTCGAAATGCGCCGCCTGACCCAAAAAGCAGGCATTCCGATGAGCGTTGTGCCACTCGAAAAACTCAATTCCATGACCCGAAACGCCAATCATCAAGGCGTGGTTGGCATGGCTTCGCTGGTTGCCTATCAGTCACTCGCCGACGTGTTGCCTAAGCTTTTTGCAAGCGACAAAGCACCACTTTTGGTCATGCTCGACGGCATCACCGATGTCCGAAATTTTGGGGCAATTGCGCGTTCTGCCGAAGTGTTGGGCGCAAATGCCATCATTGTAGCGCAGCAAAACGCCGCGCCACTCAATGCCGAAGCCATCAAAGCATCGGCTGGTGCATTGATGCGATTGCCCGTTTGCCGCGAAAAATCACTCAACGGCGCGCTCGATACACTCGGTGCAGCAGGCGTGCGCGTGTTGGCAAGCGACCTGAAAGCAAAAAAAATGCTAGAAGATTGTGATTTTGTGTCACCCGTCGCCATCGTCATGGGTGCCGAAGATGTGGGCGTTTCAAAACATGTGTTGCAATATGCCGACGAATGTTTTTTGATTCCACAAACGGGAAATACAGATTCTTTGAATGTTTCCGTCGCAACGGGCATCGTTTTGTATGAAGCATTGCGCCAACGATTGAAAAAATAATTATACAGTTTTTGATTTTTTATTTCAAAATGGCTAAAAAAACAAAATATTATGTGGTTTGGGAAGGACGCACGCGAGGCATTTTCGATGCGTGGGCAGATGCCGAACGGCAAGTGAAAGGCGTGGAAGGGGCAAAATATCAGTCCTTCGAGTCGCTCGACGCTGCGCAAGCCGCTTTTAAATTAGATTTTTGGGCATTCAAAAATATCGAAAAAAAAACGACCGACCCTAAAAATAGTATCAAAAAAGTAAATAAAAACCTTGATATTATTAAAAATAGTATTGCCGTTGATGCCGCGTGTAGCGGAAATCCAGGTAATATGGAATATCGAGGCGTAGTCACTACGACAGGCGAGCAACTTTTTCACATGGGTCCGCTTGCCGAAGGAACCAATAATATCGGCGAATTTCTAGCAATCGTGCATGCACTGGCTTTGTTACAAAAACAAAAAAGACCAGATGTTGCCATTTATACCGATTCTAAAACCGCCATCGCGTGGGTGCGCAACAAAAATGCCAAAACAAAACTCGAAAAAACCCACCGAAATGAAAAAATATTCGACCTCTTAGAACGCGCAACAGATTGGTTGAATAAAAATACTTATCAAAATAATATCATAAAATGGGAAACCGAAGATTGGGGAGAAATTCCCGCCGATTTCGGTAGAAAATAAACCCAGCTCCAATCCATATAAAAAATGCCTTTTTTGATGAAAAAATACTACCCCCCAGTATATTCACATCAAAAAAGGCGTTTTTTATATTTTAACAAAATTTTAATATTTAAAAAAATATAAATCAAATATTGGGCGCGAAATTTGCCCAATTTTGAAGGATAAAAACACTTTTGTCTTGAAAATTTAGTCCATTTGAATCGAAAAAGGGATAAAAAAATGAAAAAATTCTTAAAAGCATTTAAATTTATTGTCATTTCTCTTGGAATACTGGGGGGTAGCATTTTGAACGCCGCCAACGATACGTTGACCATCGAAAGCTACATTACTGCCAAAAAATGGGACGCAAAAAAAACCGATTTCGGCGTTTTTTATGTCACCGAAAAAGAGGGGAAAGGCAAGTTGCCGACCGCCAAAGATTACGTAAAAGTAAAATATGCTATCCGATTGCTCAACGACAAAGTCATTGAAAATGCTGCCGAACCGATTGTGTTTCAGCTCGGCATGGGGCAAGTGATTGCGGGTTGGGAGGCGGGCATGACGCTCGTGCGCGAGGGCGGGCGCGCTACCCTCTTGCTACCTTCCGACTTGGCGTATGGCGCGACGGGCGCAGACGAAATTCCGCCCGATGCCGCCGTCATTTTGGAGGTTGAACTGCTTGAAATCATGAATCAATTTGCTTACGAACAGTTCATTGCTGCCCAAGAAGCAAAGGAAAAACAGCTTTTTTCCGAAAAAATCAAGGCGCAACATGCCGAAGAAATGAAAAAAATTGAGGATTATGCAACAGCGAAAAAACTAAAACTCGAAACTACAAATTCAGGTTTGAGTTATGTGTTGACTAAAAAAGGAGCTGCAAATTTGCCCAAACAAGGCGCAGCCGTGACCGTTCAATACGAAGGAACCTTGCTCGACGGAACCGTTTTTGACAAAAATCCCGAGCCTTACACCTTTCGACTCGGCTCTGGAAAATTGCTCGATGGTTGGGAAGAAGGATTGCATTTTTTTGGAAAAGGCGCAGAAGGAATCTTGATTTTTCCTTCAAAATTAGCCTACGGAAATACGCCCATCGAACTCGGAAACGATGCAAAAAAAATTGTAATTCCTGAAAATTCTATTTTGGTATTCAAAATAAAAGTCATCGAAATTAAGTAAACAAAAATCCCCGCTCGCGCACATGCAAGCGGGGATTTTTTAGTTGAAACCAAACATCAATTCGGGCGACGAATGGCATAAACCCATTCATCAATATATTCGTTATTTTTGAATAATGTTTTTTCAAATTTTGCTTCCAACACGAATCCATTTTTTTCTAAAACCCGTTGCGAACCGATGTTGTGCGCAAACGGACGCGCAAAAATGCGGTCAATATGCGGCAAATTTTCAAACGTAAATGCCACTATTTTTGCAACCGCAATCGGCATAATTCCCTTGTTCCAATACGGTTCGCCGAGCCAGTAGCCCAATTCTGCGTTCTTACAAAAAATATCTTCGAGCGGATGCACGCCCACCGCGCCGCACGCAACGCCCTCAATTTCTATCGCAAAAATGCGATGCGAACCTTCGCCGCTCGCAAATTTGATGAAATTTTCGCCGTCCGCTCGCGTGTAGGGAAACGGAAAACGATTGGTCAAATTTTTAGCTACATTCATGTTATTGGCAAGCAAAACAAGATTTTCAACATCATCAAGTTGCCATTTTCGTAATTTTATTTCCATAAAAATCTCATTTTAAATATTGATGCAAAATTAGGGTTTATTTTTTGCTGCGAAAATACTTTTTGCCAAAATTTGCGATAAAAAATGCCCCCCCCCAGTATAAAAGCGGCAAAAAAGGCATTTGATGCCCTTTTTGCCGCTTTTTATTTGTTTTAAACTCTTTATACGATATTAAAATTTTGCATCAATCCGAACCGAAAAATTTTGCGGAGCTTCTAACAACGCAGGTCGCAACGTGTACATTTGATTGAACAAATTATTGCCCAGCAACGAAACTTTGATGTGCGACGAAATTTTATACGCCGCCCGCAAGTCGAACACATAAATATGTTCTGCTTCCGTTTTTCGCCACGTTTTCAAACCCGGAATAAAAACCTCAAACAAGCGGTCAATCGCCTCCATTTTACTCAAATAATTAATGGAAAAACCAACGCTAAATTTATCCCAACTCCATTCTGCATCAGTTTTAAAATTGTGTTTAAACCTGTATTTTAACACATTATAATTGGCAGTAGAATTTAATGTGTCTCGCGCAGCATCAAAATCTCGAAAAATAGGTTTGATGTACGTGTAGCCCGCCAACGTCGAAAAGTCCGCGCCAAACATTTTGCCTTGCGCCGCAACGGTGGTTTCGATGCCCGTGATGCGCGTGTTGCCGACGTTGAAAGAACGAAACGCAAAGATATTAGGCGACCTATCCAAATTAAATTCCATCATATTCGTATATTCCGACCAAAAACCAGCCACGTCAACAAAACCTTGAAGCCCCCCCAGTATAAAACCCTGTTTCAAGCCAATTTCTCCCGACCAACCTGTTTCAGAAACCAATTTGGGATTCGGCAAAATCTGAAAACCAACGGTGGTTTGGATAAATTTTTCGGCAATCGTCGGATAGCGATAGCCTTGCCCCCAACTTGCCCGCAAAAAAGTTGCCTTTCCAAGCGCGTAATTTGCGCCGACGCGAAACACGGGTTTCGATTCGGCGGTGCGCCCGTTCGGAACCGTATCCGTTTTAAAAGCATTGATGCGAATGATTTCGGGCGACAACAACACATTCGATTCATAGCGAAAACCCACGCTGACGTTCAGTTTTTGAAAAAACTTTTTGTCCAATTGCGCATAAATCGCCGAATTTGTTGACGTATAATTCGCGTTTCCAAACAATTGCGCTTCGCTATTCGTCCGTATTCCAACCAAACCCGCTGTGACAGAAAGGTTTATTTTCTCAAAATTACGAAGAAATTGATATTCACCGTAAGACAATTTCGAGAAATTGTTGCGTCCGCCGTCCGCATCATTGGCAACAGAATAATAACGAGTCAACAATTTGTGCCGATTGCCTGCGCCGTCTAAATACGTCACCGACGGGTCAATCGAAAAGCGCGTTTTGTCGGTCGCCGAATACGTCGAACCTTGCCCTACGAAACTGCCGTCGCCGTTCCAATAGAAAAAACTTTGCGATTCACCTTTGTTGAAATTCACGTTCAAGCCAATCGAAAGTCGGTCGTTCACGCGATAGCGCGAGGCAAGATTAAATCGTCCATATTTTTCATATGTTTTCTGATTAAAACTATTTTGATTGAAATAAAAGGCTGATGCGGCAACATCTATCTTTCCTATTTTGATTTTTTGAGACAACATCGCGCCAAAATCATAGGGCGCATTGCTGCCTGTCCACCATTTTTTGGTTCCGTCCGAAGGCTTTCCGTAGGCGGTTCCGAAAGTGGCGAATTTGGTTTCGGGTTCATTCTTTGCGAATGCAGTACGAACATTTATAATGCCATTCATCGCCGAAGAACCGTACAAAGCGGAGGCTGCGCCTTTCACGACTTCGATTTGGGTCAAATTTTCTATCGGCAAATCGCGCCAGTTTACGCTGCCTGCGTCGGCTTGCAAAATCGGAATGTCGTCCATCAACACCAAAACACGGCTGCCCGCGCCATACGAATAGCCCGAGCCACCGCGAATATTCGCCTGCCCGTCCATGACTTGAACGCCAGGAATTTTTTGTAAAACGTCGTCTAATTTTTTCGTATTTGAATTTTCTACGAGCGCGGGTTTCAACACTTCGATGGAAACGGTGGCTTCTGAAACGGGTCTTTCAAACCGCGAAGTCGTGATGGTCGCACTTTGTAACAACGTATTTTCGGGCGACAAACGCACCGTTTTGCTTGCATTGAGGTAATCGGCAAGGCGAATTTGTTGTTTTGCGAAGCCCAAATAGCTCAATTCGGCAGTTTCGGCGGCGCAGGGCGCGTCAGATTCGAGCGTCAGATTGCCGTTTTCGTCGCTGATGGCTTTGGTTTTTCCGTCTATGTCGAGCGCAACGCCCGCCAAAGGTTTGTCTTGGTCGTCCAAAATTTGCAATTGTAATTTACACGATTGCGCGGCGGCAAAAAAAGGAATCCATAGAAAAAAGAGGAAAAATAGTTTTTTCATGTGGCAAAAGATTTTTTTAGAAAAACAAATTTTGGTGGATAAAACTTTAACTTCACAAAAGTAATTAAAAAATGGATACCCCCCAGTATCGGCGGATTTTTTACATATTTTTTGATTTTTTTTTGAAAAAAAGTTTTATGTTTTCCTAAAAAAAGTGGCTTCGTGTTCGGTGTTGATATTTTTTTGGTCGTCTCATTTCCATTTTCTCCAAAACGCCAAAAACTCGAAAAATAGCTTCCTTCCCCCTTTCGGGGGGATTGAGGGGGGACAATACTAGGGGGTAGTCCTAAAAGTTATTTTTTATTCAAAATCGTGTCTAAAAAATGATTTTCTATCCCAAATTGTTGTTTCAATGCTTCGATTTCGGCGCGGCTTTGGGCGGCGATTTTTTCATTTTTTTTCGATTTTTTTGTTGCCACAATCATTACATTTTTGGCGGTATGTTCCATCGAAATAAATTCAAAAACCTTTGTTTGATAGCCATTTTCTTCCAAAATCAAGGCGCGAATGGTATCTGTCAACATTTCTGCCATGCGTTCGCGGAGGATTCCGTGTTGCACCATCGGCTCAAAAATGCCTGCCGAAGTCATGGCTTTTCGGATTTGTTTGTGGCAGCACGGCGCGACGACAATGATTTCGGCATCGGCTTCCATGCCTTTTGCGATGGCAACATCGGTCGCCACGTCGCACGCATGAAGGGCGATGAGCAAATCCATTTTTCCCGAAAAATCATTGATGTCTTTTGCTTCAAATTTCAGATTCTCATATCCAATTTTTGTTGCCAATTGATTGCCAAATTCGACCAAATGCGGGCGCAATTCGATGCCAAAAACCTTCGGATTTGCGTCAATTTGTTGCAAAAAATCGTACAGCGCAAACGTCAAATAGCCTTTTCCGCTTCCCATGTCCACGACCGTAGGCGTTTGGGGCAACGATTTTTCTTTCAAAACGGCGGCAATAATTTCGATATATTTGTTGATTTGTTTATATTTTTTTTGACCCGTCGGCGTAACATGTCCGTCGGTTGTCGCGATGTCGAGGGCGTTCAAATACGGTGCGTCGGGCGCAATGAGGCGTTTTTTATGGTGGTCGTGCGTGGCGATGCCCCCCCCCAGTATATTTGCGTTTTTTTCTGAATTTTTCACCTTTTTTTTATTTTTCAAGTTTATTTTTGGGTGGGTCGTGAGCGTCCAATCCATTTCATCGGTCAACAAATCGGCATTTTGAAAACTATTTTCCAATAAATCTTTAAAAACAGCAACGGCTTGTTCGACCGTAAAATTTTTAAATTCATCTCTCGTTTCGTAGCGATAAGTCAACTGGATTTGCCACGCGCCGCGCAACAGCACGCCACGCGCATATACGTTGCGCAAAGCCGCCGTTTTTGCCGCCGAACGTGGTTTCGAGAACGTCAATTTTTCAAATTGTTGATGGTCGAAAGCCGCAGCGAATATTTCCAAAAAATGTGAAATCGAATGCTCCAAAATGTTGATAACTTTGAAAGACGTGTTGATAAATCAAAAAAATGTGTTAAAAATGTGGATAACTACATCAAAATGCAACAATTGCAGTTTATGTTTTAACATTTTTAAGCCATTATTCTTTTTTGGTTGCGTCGTGTGCAAAAAAAAATCCCGCAACAATAGTTGCGAGATTTTTTGCGCCCCTTCTTGGACTCGAACCAAGGACCTACGGATTAACAGTCCGGCGCTCTAACCAGCTGAGCTAAAGAGGCATTTGCTTTTATTTTACATGTATGTTTTAAAAAGCGATGCAAAGATACAACGGTTTCCCGAATATTTGCAATCTTTGTGCCGTTTTTTTTTCAAAAAAAGTAAAAAAAATTTCAAAAAAAATGTTCAAAAAAAATTATAAATTCATAAATCATTGATAATGAGTCTTTTAACGATTGGAACGGTTGCGTTCGACACAATTGAAACGCCTTACGGAAAGGCAGAAAAAGTGGTAGGTGGCTCTTGTTCGTACATTAGTTTGGCTGCTTCGTACTTCACACGCGACATTAATTTGTCCGCAGTCGTGGGCGACGACTTCCCCAAAGCAGACCTCGACGACTTTCAGGCGCGTGGCATCAACCTCGACGGCTTGCAAATCAAGGCGGGCGAAAAGTCATTTTTTTGGGCTGGACGCTATCATTCCAACATGAATCAGCGCGACACATTGGTGACGGAACTGAACGTATTGGCAGATTTCGACCCCATTTTGCCCGAAGCCTACCAAACCAGTGATTTTGTCATGCTCGGCAATCTCACGCCCGACGTGCAGATGCGCGTGTTGCAACAAATGAAGGCAAAACCAAAACTCGTGGCACTCGACACCATGAATTTTTGGATGGACATTGCCCTCAAAAGTTTGTTGAAAGTGTTGAAAAAAGTGGATTTGCTTATCGTCAACGACGAAGAAGCGCGACAACTTTCGGGCGAGCATTCGATACGAAAAGCAGCAACAAAAATTTTGACAATGGGACCAAAATTTCTCATCATCAAAAAAGGCGAACACGGAGCCATGTTGTTCAGCAAAACGGAAACTTTCTATGTTCCCGCGTTGCCACTCGAAGAAGTTTTTGACCCCACAGGCGCAGGCGACACGTTTGCAGGCGGATTCATGGGCTATCTCGCAAGCGTGGGCAAAAAACCACGTTTTGCGGACATGAAACGCGCTTTGGTCTATGGCTCTGCAATGGCTTCGTTTTGTGTTGAAAAATTTTCGACGGAAAACCTTAAAAATTTGGATACCCAAAAAATCAACGCACGGGTGAAAGAATTTACGAATATGGTCAAAGTTTCGATGTAATTTTTTCTTCACGGCTGACAAAAACGCACCCCCCAGTATTTTGTAACAAAAATACTGGGGAGTGCGTTTATTTAGCCATAGAATATTTAATTTTTTTTGAAAAAATATAAAAAATAAATTTTGATGATAGCAAAAAAGTTTTCAATCGAAATCGCAGCGACACCCAATAAAATTTGGCATGTCCTTTGGAATGAACAATATTATCCGCAGTGGACAGCTCCGTTTACAGAAGGTTGCTTTGCGCTTTCGGATTGGAAAGAAGGCAGTCGCGTTCACTTTTTGAGTCCGTCGGGCGATGGAATGTATGGCAATATTAAAGAATTGGTCGTTCATCAAAAAATGTTTTTTACGCATCTCGGCTATCTCAAAAATTTTGAAGAACAACCTTTGGAAGATTGGAACGATGCCCGCGAAAATTATACGCTCACGCCCAACGGCGACGGCACGACATTGACACTCGACATGGATTTGAAGGAAAAATATGTAGATTTCATGGAAAAAAAGTGTCCAGAAGTCTTGAAATTAGTCAAAACGTTGTCAGAAGCCTTGTTGCTAACCGTCGAAACCACCATCGAAGCACCCATCGAAACGGTTTGGAATGCGTGGACATCGCCCGAACATATCACAAAATGGAACAATGCTTCGGACGATTGGCATACGCCTCATGCCGAAAATGACCTGCGCACAGGCGGTAAATTTTTGAGCAGAATGGCAGCAAAAGATGGCAGTTTTTCTTTCGATTTTGAAGGAACTTATGATGAAATTATTGAACACAAATTGATTACTTATCAAATTGCGGACGGCAGAAATGTCAAAATTTTATTTCAATCCGCAGAAAAACAAACGAAAGTGACTGAAATATTTGAACCCGAAGGCGAAAATGGAATTGCGTTGCAGCGCGATGGTTGGCAAGCGATTTTGAATAATTTTCAGAAATATGTAGAAAATAATAGATAAAAACAAGCGGTCAGATGCCCCCCCCAGTATCTGACCGTTTTTTGTTGGAAAAATTGGTGTTTTTAAAATCGTTTTTTATAAGTTTTGAAGCAAATGGGGGATAAAAACGTCAAAAAACAGTCAATTTCAAGTAGATTTGAAAAAAGATGCGAGAAAAAGATGAAAAAAACGAAAAAAAAATTATAATTTTGCAGCGTTTTTAAAACGTAATCATTTTTTCCCCCTTGTTTGAATCTTTATTTTTCTGAGTTTCTTTGTTATTTTACAAAGATTTTGAAAATCACGAATTGAGCTTATTCATAGATGAGTAAAAGAAAATTGCTTTTGGTAACGCAGGAATTGGATCCTTACACAGCGTTAACCGAAATTGCTCAAATTGCCAATCAATTGCCACTTTCGATGGCATCTCAAGCAGAAATCCGAATTTTGATGCCGCGTTTTGGCGTGGTCAATGAGCGCAGACACCGCCTACACGAGGTGGTTCGCCTTTCGGGTATGAATATTATCGTGAACGACGAAGATTTTCCGTTGCTAATCAAAGTTGCTTCGTTGCCCGGTTCGCGCATTCAGGTTTATTTTCTTGACAATGAGGAGTTTTTCAAACGCCGCGCTGTTTTTGAAGACGAAGAAGGCAAACCCTTCGACGACAACCTCGAACGTTCGGTTTTCTTCTGCAAAAGTGTGGTCGAAATTGTCAAAAAATTTGGTTGGGCTCCTGACATTATCCATTGTCAAGGTTGGATGACAGGTTTGTTGCCGCTTTATTTGCGTGCCGCTTATCGAACCGAACCTTTGTTCGCGCAGACAAAAATTGTCTATTCGCTCTACGACACGCTCCATCAAACGTTTACGCAAAGCGATTTCGCGCTCAAAGCCTCTATCAACAATTTGACAGCAGACGATTTGACACCTTACTATGCCGCCGATAGCGATTTGGTGGACATTCACAAAGGTGCCGCATTTTTTGCCGATGGCATTGTGAAAGGCAGCGAAACGAATAGTCAAACCGTTATGGACTTGCTGGAACAAACCGACAAGCCCGTTCTCGAAAATGCAAACGTAAAAGAAGGTGGCTATCCACCGTTCTACACCATGCTCGAAACAGCAGAAGTCGTCAGTTAGTTTTTTCTAAAAAATATTTTTAAAATAATAGAAAAAACAATCATAAAACCCGCGAGACTTTGTCAAAAAAGTGAGCCTCGCGGGTTTATATTTGTCTCACAAACGCGCCACATGCTACCCCCCAGTATCGAAGCGTTTTTGAAGCATTTTTTAAAACATAAATGTTAATTTTTTCCGAAAAATCTGAAAAAAAAGTGAAAAGTACTTTCAAAAATCATCTTATCCTTCTACCTTTTATCGCCACCTTTGGGGCATTGTTGTTTTCAGCTTGCGCAAAAGACTTGGGCGTGGGCAACGATTTTGTAGATGGCGACCGACTCAATGTCAAATTTACAGACACCTTGACCCTCAAAACAAGCAGCGTTCCCGTAGATTCTGTCACGTTTTTACAGACCAACGTGGGGCGCAATTCGCTCTACGTAGGCAACTACAACGATGCTATTTTCGGCAATGTCAATGCAGAAATTTACACGCAAATTTCGCCGAACTTGTCTGTTGCGATTCCGAATTTTTCGAGATTGGTTGGCGTGGATTCCGTAATTTTCACAATGGGTTACGATTCGACGCGATGCGTAGGAAATTTTACCAACAACATGACCCTCGAATTGTATCGCCTCAAAGACACCATAAAATATAAAACCAACAGCGACAACACGCTCAGCATTTTTTCAAATCAAGTCACGGCAAGCGAAACAATGCCCATCAGAAATGGCATATTGACTTTCAAGCCCAATTTGACCACCCGAGATTCGACCATCAATGACCGTTCTGAACTTTCTTATTTGTTGAAATGGAAATTAGATAGCACATTAGGAAAAGGTTTTATTCAAGATTTTATCGCACACGGCTCGGATTTTCAAACAAAAAGCAAAGGTTTCCGCATCAAAGCAAGCAACAATACTTCTACCATGCTTGCTTTTCAAATGATTTATTTGAACGGAACCCGTTTCCACGTTTTTTACAGAGCGCAAGATTCTGTGACAGGCGCGATTCAAAATTTGCGCTATGACTTTTTGTTCGCAGGCGGTTTGCGTTATAACTATTTCTCACATGACCGAAGCAGCAGCACCATCGGAAGCAATGTAAACGGCGGCGAAGCAGCAGGCGATACCAGCGTTTTTGTAGAAAGTTTTAATGGTTCAGACATCAAAATCAGAATGCCACACATTCAGTCTTTGGTGAATAGTGGTAAAATTGCCATTAACAAAGCGGAATTAGAATTGACTGTTGACGAGCGCGTTTCTTCGCGTGTTGCCAATGTTGCCACGCTGTTTGCGCTCAAAAAGAAAGTTGACCGCACCTTTGAAACCATCGCTGACCTGAACGACCAAGCCAGCTACGATGGCACTTTGGGAGCCGTTGCGGTAAACGGAACCACCGTGAAACGATATAAAATCAACATCACTGCCCACGTGCAACGCATCATTGACGGAAGCGAACCCAACGAATTTTATTTGATAGCCACCAACAAATCAAATTCATTTGCAAGAAGTCAAGTTTTTGGTCCAAAAAGTACCAAATATCCAATGAAATTAAATATTACTTATACAAAATTGTAATATCATAAATTTTTTTTTTTTTAGTCGGAAAATAAAACCCAAATTTTTGTTTTCCGACTAAAAAAAACTCAAAAAATGCCCCCCCCCAGTATAAATGTCGTTTTTCTGTAATTTTTATAATTTTTAAAGTCACAATTGACGAAAATTTGTATTTTTACAGCAGAATTTTTCTATCGTCCAGCAATTGAAAATTTATACTGACCAATACTTTTAACAAACTAAATAATTCATTCAAATTTCGACTTCATATTTTCATCAAACTATTTCGTTGAATCCTTCTAAAAACGTAGATTTTAGAAAAAAATAATTAATACTTATGTGTGGAATTGTAGCATATTTAGGAAAAAAAGAAGCGTTCCCAATTTTGATAAAAGGATTGCAACGCTTGGAATATCGTGGTTACGATAGCGCGGGCGTGGCTTTGCTCAACGGCGAATTGAACGTTTATAAAAAGAAAGGAAAAGTGCAAGATTTGCTCAACGAAGTTGCCAGTCAATCTACGGCGGGCAGCATCGGCATCGGTCACACGCGATGGGCAACGCACGGCAAACCAGACGACCTCAACGCACACCCGCACAGGTCGGGCAATGGGCGTTTGGTGCTGGTTCACAATGGCATTATTGAAAATTATGCCATGTTGAAAGAGGCATTGATAAAATTGGGACATAAATTTGAAAGCCAAACCGACACCGAAATATTGGTGCATCTCATAGAAGAATTGCAAGCCCGCGAAAACCTAAAATTGGAAGATGCCGTGCGCATCGCCCTCAAAAAGGTCGTCGGCGCGTATGCGATTGTGGTCATGGACAGAAATGACCCCAACAAATTGGTGGCAGCGCGCAAGCAAAGTCCCCTCGTTTTGGGCATCGGCGAAGGCGAATTTTTGTTCGCATCGGACGCAACGCCCATCGTAGAACATACCAAAAGTGTCATTTATTTGAACGACGACGAAATTGCAACGGTTCGCCGAAATGGTAGTTTTGAAGTCCGAAATATCAACGACAACGAAGTGCAAGACCCTTTTATCCAACAACTCGAACTAGAAATTGAGGCGTTAGAAAAAGGCGGTTACGACTCGTTTATGTTGAAAGAAATCCACGAACAACCCAAAACTATTGCCGATTGCATGCGCGGTCGCATGAGCGCGGAAGAAGGTTGGGTCAGATTGAGCGGCGTAGAAGAATATGCAAATCGCATGATAAACGCTGACCGATTGATAATCGCCGCTTGCGGAACTTCGTGGCACGCAGGTTTGGTAGCCGAATATTTGTTTGAAGAATTGGCACGTTTGCCCGTAGAAGTAGAATATGCTTCTGAATTTCGATATAGAAATCCCGTCATCACGAGCAAAGACATTGTGTTGGCAACCTCTCAATCAGGCGAAACTGCCGACACGTTGGCAGCTATCGAAATGGCAAAAGAACGCGGCGCACTCGTCTATGGCATCGTCAATGTCGTAGGTTCGAGCATCGCACGCGCCAGTCACGCAGGCTCGTACATACACGCGGGACCAGAAATCGGCGTGGCTTCGACCAAAGCATTTACGGGACAAGTGACTTTGTTGACCTTGATGGCATTGAGTTTGGGCTTCAAACGCGGGCATCTTTCAAAATCGGATTTGCAAAGACATTTAACGGAGTTGGAACTCATTCCCGACAAAGTGGCAAAAGTCATGTTGTTGAATGAACAAATTAAATATATCGCTTCGGAAATAAAAGATTCGCCAAATGCGTTATATTTGGGTCGCGGCTATTCGTTCCCCGTTGCGTTGGAAGGCGCATTGAAATTAAAAGAAATCTCATATATCCATGCAGAAGGCTATCCAGCCGCCGAAATGAAACACGGACCAATTGCATTGATTGATGAAAATATGCCAGTCGTTGTCATTTGTACCAACAAAAGCGCGTACGAAAAAATTGTCAGCAATATCCAAGAAGTCAAAGCGCGCAAAGGACAAGTGATTGCCATTGTGACCGAAGGCGACAAGCATATTCGCGAAATTGCGGATTATGTCATCGAAATTCCGGATACCGATGACCCGTTCACGCCGTTGTTGTCTTCCATTCCGTTGCAGTTGTTGTCTTATCACATTGCCGTCATGCGCGGTTGCAATGTTGACCAACCACGCAACCTTGCGAAGTCCGTTACCGTTGAATAAGATGAAATTAAAATTGAATAACTAAATACTAAAAAAAGCGTTTAGTTATTCAATTTTTACAAAAAAATGCTACCCCCCAGTATGTCCCCCCTCAATCCCCCCGAAAGGAGGAAGCAAATGGGTTTTTAAAGCATTTTTTGATATTTTTCATAAAATTTTTTATTAACACTTTATAATTTTTTTTTTAGGAAAGAAACAAATCAAAAATGGGAAAAATAACCAGTTTCGATATGCCGTATAGCACGCAACAGCCCAAGCTGATTATGCCAGAATACGGTAGAAATGTACAACAACTCGTGGAATATGCCAAAACCATTACCGATAAAGAACGTCGGCAAGCGGTTTGTGGCGAAATTGTCAATTTGATTGAACAACTCTATCCACAAAGCCGAAATATTGAAGATTATCGTGATAAATTGTGGCAACATTTGTTTCAAATCGCACATTTTGACATTGACGTGGACACGCCAAACGGCGAAACGCCCGTGCCAGAAGATTTGAAAAGAAAACCGCAAAATATTCCATATCCAAAAGGAACTACGTCGTTTCGGCACTACGGCAACCACACGCGCACGCTCATTGCGTCCGCTTCTGAAATGGAAGACGGAGCCATCAAAGACGAATTTGTGAAAGTAATTGCTTCTTACATGAAACTTACTTACAATACGTTTAACCGCGACCATTACATCACCGACGAAGTAATTAAAGGAGATTTGGATACTTTGTCGAAAGGAAAATTGGGCGCAGCCGACGGAGCCATTGAAAGTCTCAATGCAAAATCGTTGCGACAAACCCAATTACCGCCGTCGCGCAGCAACAACAATCGGACTTCAAACAACAGAAGTAACAACGGAAATACAAACCGTCCGCAGACCAACAATCGCAACAATAACCCAAATAGCAAGCCAAGTGGCAACAATAACAACCTGAAAAATAGAAAAAAATAAAGGGTTGCAAATGGGTTCAACAGTCATAAAAAAAAAGGTTTGTCGCTTGACAAACCTTTTTTTTTATGTGGAAATGACCTTTTTTTTATACAAATATCCATACAAAAATGCGCCCAAAAATGCGCCAACGGCATTGGCAACTTCATCAGAAACATCGAAACTGCGCCCGATGCAATAATAACGTTGCACAAATTCAAGCAACAAACCATACATCGCGCATGCCAACCCAATCCACCAACGGTTTTTGTAGAAAAAAAGATTGCCGTCAAACCAAATCCCGCGACAAAGTGTCAACCAAGTCAGCAAACCATAGAAGGAAAGGTGAAAAATTTTGTCAATCGAAAAAAAATCACCCCACTCGAAGTGCGGAAACTGGTCGCCAGGAATCACCGACAAAACCGTTACAAAAATGCCCCAAACAAAGGCTGCTTTGAATGAGGCTATTTTTTGAATTTGTAAATTCATGTTTTATACAATAATTACAAAATTATTATTTTTTAATTTATTGAATCCGCGTACGCCACCGCGTCCATCAAATCCTCTAATTCCGCTGCATTGGTGATGCGTATTTTCACAATCCAACCGTCGCCATACGCATCGGTATTGATGACCGCAGGATTGTCGCCACCCGACGAATCCAACTCATTGTTAAACTCCAACACCTCGCCCGTGAGCGGCATAAACAAATCAGAAGTTGTTTTCACGGCTTCCACCGTTCCAAAAACAGCATCTTTGGCAACAATTTCGCCCACCGTTTCGACTTCGACATAGACAATATCGCCCAATTCGCCTGCCGCAAATTCCGTGATGCCCACATACGCCACATCGCCTTCCACGCGCAACCATTCATGGTCTTTGGTGTATCTCAAATTAGAAGGAAAATCCATAATTTTTTTTTATTTGATTTTTAAAAAATATTTTTTTGAAAAATATTACTCAAAAATGCCCCCCCCCAGTATAAAACCGATTTTTGAGGCACTTTTCAGTGGTTTTTAAAATATTAAAATTTTTATTTAATTTTTATTGATTTGATAAATCCCCATGATGCCTACGCGCTCGCCTTGCGAACCACTGAGCGTCTGAAAATCTAAACATTGCAACGCATTGGAATAGAAAATATGGTCAAGTGGCACATCAAGCAATGATAATTTGCCATCTTTCCGCGTAATTTGAAATCCACGTCGCGAATCGAGCAGCGCGCTGGTGGCTCTGAACGTCTGTATTTCGGCAGAAGTGGGGTCGCTATTGTAGTTTCCGACCGTCAAAACGGGCATTTTTTCGGCGGTCATTTTCTCAATTTTTTTCGCCAAAGCATTGAAATGTTGTTCTTGTTGCGCACGCGCCGAAGCCAAAATTGGCGGCTCGATATAGCTATTCAAAATGGTGATGGGTTGTCGCCAACCGCCTTCTGCCAATTCAATTTTTGCCATCAAATTGGGAATCCGATTGAAATTTGAATTATAAAAAAACGTATCACATTTCGCAATCGGCAACTTGGAAAACAACGCAAAACTATACAAATCCGTACCCAAAAACGCACACCGATGCCGAAATCGCTTTGAAAAACTGTCTAACAAAGGTTTTACCCATTCGGGAGAAATTTCTTGAACCGAGATAACGTCTGCCCCACTTTCCTCCATTTTAGCCAACGTTTCAGCAATATCGGACTTAAAAGCAGACAAATTGAAATGCGCAACTTTGATTTTCGGCGCATTGTTTTTCGGCGGCGGCTGCAAATCGGTGTTGGTCGTCGAACGCAAATAAAGCGACAACAACGCACAAGCCCCAAAGGACCACATCGTGAGGCGCGGATAGCGAAAAGCAAGGAAAATCAAGCCCAACAACCACAAACCTACGGCAAATTGCGCTTTATAAACCGTCGAATCGGGGCGAAACATACACCACAGAACGCCCAACAAAAGCACGCTGCCAATGCCATTTTGGACATTGGGAGAGAGATGAAACAGCCTTTTTTGCCTTTGAGTATCCTTCAACACGTTGCTCTTTTCTAAAAAATTCAGATTTTGGAGTGCAAAAATAGTTTTTTTTTGATTGTTATCTGCTAAAATGTGATTTTTTCCATAAAAATTACAAATTTAATACATTTCTATAATTTTGTGACAACATAAAATACCTTTGTTATGGTTCGATTGCTGCCATCGGCGTGGCGCAATTCGATGCGCATCAGGCACGCGCCTACGCGAGCGCGACTGCCCGATGCGCCGTCGTCAAGGTTTCCTTCCCATTTTAGGGTTCCTTTTGTTGCTAAAATTTCATTTTCAGTCAACGTTTTTAAGAAAATTCCCGATGCGTCAAAAACTTTAATTGTTGCCGACCAACCTGATTTAAGTAATTGATAATGCAGCAATAACACATCTTCAAATCCATCATCGTCAGGCGAAAATGTGTTGGATTGAAACCAAAATTGTTTTTCAAATTCATCTTTTTCAACATCACTTGCCGATTTTTTTTGAATCGCCGCCGAATTGCGTTGCGCGGGCGTTGCATAACCCGTTGCCGCCGCCGCAGAAGTCCAATTTTGCGCATCAGAACCGCCGCCGTTGACATCTATCCGCTCCAAACTCACGCCTTCGACGTTGGCAAGTAATGGATTATGAAAATTTTTATTGTAACTCACCGAATCCACAATCGTCGTGCGCGTGGGCGTGGCGTAGGTTACGAGCGCGGCATTTCCAAATTTATCGCTCCAAGTGGGCAACTTATTTTTCAAGATTTTGCGCTTCAATTGTTGTGTTTTATAGCGTTTTTCTACATAAATTGGGTCATCGGTGAGCGCAACAAAGTCATTGGGCAACAACAAAAAATCAGTCGTAATGGGCTTCAAATCGCTTGTCGAAAGGTCAGCAATGCGCAAAGTTGCTAAATTTATCGCTTTTTTTGAGCGGTTAAACAACTCAACAAAACGGGAGCCGCCGACTTCGGGATTGAACAAAATTTCGTTAATCACCACATCATTTTTGGCAATTGAATCGGGCAATTGAAAAAAAATCGTATCCGTTTTTGCAGTTTTTATGCCGTTACAATCTGCCAAATTGCGTTGCACGACGAACCGATAAAGCGTATCGCGGCGCAAATTTGCTTGTAATTTTAGTTCCAACACATTGAAAAATGGCGGAATTGCCTCCACCGATTGCGTCAAAATTTTCGGAGTGGCTTCAAAAAGCGAAATATACTGGGGGGGGGTCGGTGACGCGATTCTTTCCAAAGATTTGTCAAATCGAAGCGTCAACGTGCGGTCATTTTTTGGAAAAATTTGCAGCAATTGCGGCGGCATCAAATCCGTTTGCGCGTCCAGCACCGAATTGGGCGCGCCGGGCGTTCCACCGCGCAAATCGTTGCTGGCAATCCAACCTTGCGTGCGGCACGGCGCATTCGGCGCAATCCGTTCGAGCGACCAACCGCCGTCGCGTTTTTTGCTGTTTTGATAAAAATTTAGGTCGTAAGCAAGCGCGTCAATCACCAAACCCGCTGGCGAAACCAACAAAATGGAATCCAAAGGATTGGAAAGTGCTACTAACTTTTGGACTTGCAACGTATCCGCACCAAATTTTCCAAAATCAATTCCGTTTTTTTTAGTATAAATTACTAAAAACTTATTGGGTTTCAACAAAAAATTGGGCAATATCGTTTCGGCAGTTCCGTTCACGATTTTGAATCCGTTGAGGTTCAGAATTTTGTTTGACCGATTGTACAATTCTATAAATTCGGCGTTCGGCATGGCGACAACGGGCGTTGGGTCGGGCATAATTTCGTTGAAAATGATGTCGTAAGCCGCCGCCGTTTGCGCACGCACGCATGGGGGAAACGCCAAAATCAAACCAAACAGAATTTTAATAAATATTTTTTTTTGCATTTCAATAATTTTTATGTCGTAAAGAAAAATTGTGTTTACAAAATTAAAGTTTTTTTAATTTATTGCCATCAAAAAAAAGTTCTTTTAGCATTAAAAATTAAAAAAAAATGCGATTTCATCTTTGTGAAACCGCATTTTGGGCGTTTTATACTGGGGGGGGCGTTTTTTTTTGAAAATTCTTTATTTTTTTTATCGCAAAGCGTCAATACGATTTTTGTTATATGGCACTTTCAAGAAATCGAAACTTCCGGGTTTTACGCGCAAGAAAAAGCCGTAAGTTCCCCTGTCGGGCTGCCAGTTTGCGCCCATTTGCCAACAATGTAATTCGCGTAAAAAACTAATATCTGGATAGCTAAATCGTAATGTTTTGAAATCGAAACCAAAACTGGTCGTGATGCTCCAGTTTTTAGACAACTTCAAATTGAGCGGAATATTTCCGTTGACGACCAAAGGCGGCAAGGTGAAAATGGACGTATCCGCGCCCTTGTCGAGTCGCCGCTCGAAACCGACGGCATAACCCACGCTAAAATTGTCGAACAAATTGCGAAAACCCAAATCCGAAAAATTTTCTTCTTTGTTTTTTTCAGATTCGTTTTGATTGGCATTTTGGCTCGGTTTGATGCCCGAAGAATCCGAAAAACCGTTGGATACTGGGGGGGTGCTTCTGTCGTTGTTTCGGGGTTTAAAAAAACTTTTTATTTGTCCAACCGAAACAGAACCCGTTGCGCGTGCCGAAAAATAGGCAAATCGCGGCAACAATGCCGTTCGTTCTTCGATTCGATAATTTTTTTCGTTGCGTTTATAAAAATCAAATTCAGCGTTGATTTGCACGTTCACCAAATCGCGAAACAAGCGCGTAGAAGTGGAAATCAACATCGGTTGCATCTTGAAAGAATCGGCAACGGCATTGTAAAAACCCGACACGCCAATCACATCAAGGAGTTTTATTTTTTTCTCAATCGAATCGCGTTTCGACCAGTATTTGAGTTCTAATTGATTCTGAAAACCATACGAAACGCCCAATTGCGTGCCTCTACTGGCTTGAAAAGTCAACGAATTTCGTTCAAAACGGTTGTAATATTCCACTTGTCGCAAGCGCGTTTGGCGATTTTGATATTCAACAGAATCAATATATTTTGAATAATCTGGACGATATTGCAAGCCCATCGAAACGCCCGTGACGGTGTGCCGCAACGCACGAATTTTTCCGCGTTTCGAGAACGACAATTTGCCAAACAACGGCGCAGCGACGCTGAAATTTAACCCTACATTTTCGAGATACGGCACTCGCGTAAAGCCCGTCGAAAACACATCTTGCACGCGCCCGTTGGCAGTCGTGTCGCCATTGATGACCGTGTCTCGAAGCCCCGTGATGGGGTTGGAACGCACCAAATCTTTGGTAACGGGAACGTTGTCAAAAGTGCGTTTCATGCTTTTCAGATACCAAAATTCGGAATAACTGACCGACGGCGTGAGATTGAAATAGCCGCCCAATCGAACTTGCGCATCGCTTTGCAAACTATGTTTCACGCCAAATTGGGCGTTTTTAAACAAATTTTCCTTGAAAATGACGGAATCGGACGTGTTAATTTGGTTTTGAACGGTCGAATTGTAGCGCAACACCAATTTTTCGTACCAACGTTCGTCGCCGATGCGCGCCTTGCGGCGAAACGGATTGATTTGCTGCATTTGCAAATTTAAATTTGGCAATTGCAACGAAATGGAGCGGTCTGCCAAATTCTGTCCTGCCCGAATATCCGCCGTGAAACTAAATGGCGAATTGGGAAATGTTTTTGAAAATTGGATAGACGAGTTTGCCGATGCTTTGGTTACGTTTCTATAATCGTTGTTCACCAATCGGCTAAAACCGCCTGTTTCAAAGTCAACTTGCGTCGAAAAATTTTGATTGGGGTGCGCAGCGCGGTCTTGTTGATGCGACCATCTGAAACTATAACGCGGCGTAACTTGTTTTTCGGCTTTGGCAGTTTCCGTTATTTCGCGGAAATAGCCGAGTTTGAGTTGTCCTGAATTTTTATATATTTTTCGATAATCTAATATGCCATTTATACCGACCGTTCCGTTGAAATAAAAATCGGTCAGCAACTGCAAATTGCGCGATTCGCCGAGCGGAAAATAGTAACCCACGCCCTGAAAACCAAAGCCCCACGCGGGCGAGCGCGTGTAGTTTTGTGGAAAAATCAAACCCGAAGATTTGCCTTGACCCAACGGAAAAACGCCAAACGGCAACCAAAACGGCGTAGGAACACCCCCAAATTCTACGTTCGATGGACCCACGACGATGAATTTGTTGGCAATAATTTTTTGACGAAACGAATGAATCCCAAAATGCGGATGCTCGGCATTACAGGTTGTAAAAACGGCATCGCGGCTATACGCGATGTCTGGTTCTTTGCTATTTGCGCTATCGGCACGATTGGCGGCAACGAATTTCGTTTGGCTGCCATGCAGGAAAATATCTTTTTGTTTTGTCGTAACGTCGTAAACTAAGCCTTTTCGGGTTTTGAAATTGTAGCGCATCTTGCGGGCGCGAAAATTTTGCTCGCCGTCTTCAAATTGCGGATTGTTTACATATCGGTTCGTGAGGCTGTCAAATTTTCCTTCTGCCAAGGCGATATTATCTTTCAAATTGATGACAATATGGTCGGCTTTGAGTTGTAAAGTGCTGCCGTATTTCACAATGGCGTTGCCGTAGAGATAGACCAAATTTTGCACATTATCCAACACAATCGAATCCGAAGCAGAATAATCCACCACTGCATCGAGGCTGTCGGGCGAATAAAGCACTTGCACGTTGGCGGAATCGCCGAGTGATGAAGTTTTTTGTGAAAACCGCGACAACGTGTCGAAACCAGAAAGCCGATTTTGGTCATTTTTGGCGGCAGATACTGGGGGGGGGGCTTGCGCGCAAAGTGACGACAAACCGAAGAGCCAAAAAATCAGAATTGAAAATGATATGTTAAACGTTTTTACCACGCGATTGCTTTTAACAACTTCTTACTATTTTTGTAGAAATTTTAAATGATTTTTATTTGAAAAAAAAATCTTTGACCACTTACACCACCATTTTGACCGTTTCAAATACAGAAAAAACCGCATTCGTTTTTTCGTCATATTTGGATTGTTTTTTGATGTTTTTCGGCATTACTATCGAAAAACAATAAAAAAAAAGGTTAAAACTATGGTAAAGCGCAATCAAATTTATCAATTTTTTATTTCAATTATTTCTTTTTTAAAACATTTCCGTTGGTTTCACCTTCGGGTTTATGGCGCATTTTACCTTGAAAAATGTGGCGCAATAATAGAGAAAAATATGTCACGCGCCCCTTTCACGAGCGCATTGATTCCAAAAAACAACCACTTTTTAGTTCATTATTTTTCTAAAATATTTTTTATACTTTTTTTAGAGCGAACACGTCTTATGAAATTCACCGTCGTTTTCTTAACGTATTTTGCAAGCATTATGCCGCTTTCGTCGGGCTTTGTGAGCAGTCATTTTAGCGATTTTAACAAAAATTTAACTTTTGACACGCCCAAAGTGGCTTTGTCAGACGAATTGCGGGCTTTTGGCTGCGTGCTTGAAAATATCCGCAAAAGTAGCGATTTTTCGGAAAATGAACCCGAAAATTTTATCGAAGACGAGCGATTGACCCAGCCTTATCGCCTCCAAAAAATTGTAATTGACCCTGGACATGGCGGCAAAGACCCGGGTTGTCAGCATTTTGGGTTCAATGAAAAAGACAACGCCCTCGCGATGGCAAAAAAATTGGGAAAGCGCATCAACGACGAATTTCCGTCTGTCGAGGTCGTATATACGCGCAAGACCGACGTTTTTATCGAACTCGAAGAACGCGCCCAAATTGCCAATCGCGCCAAAGCGGATTTGTTTATTTCGATTCACTGCAACTCCACCGACGAAGGGCGAGGCGCGCACGGAACCGAAACTTACGTGTTGGGAAAACACAAAGAAGCAAGCAATTTTGAGGTCAGCCGCCGCGAAAATGCTTCGATTTTGTTGGAACAAAATTATCAAGAAAATTATGACGGTTTCGACCCAAATTCGACCGAAGCGTATATTATTTTTACTTATAATCAAAAAAAACACATCGAAAAAAGTAAATTATTAGCAACTTTGGTGGAAGAAGAAATGGTTTCGACCTCCGAACGCAAAAGTTTGGGCGTAAAACAGGCGGGTTTTTGGGTGTTGCACCGAACGGCGATGCCCAGCATTTTGTTTGAAGCAGGTTTTTTAAATCACCCAAAAGAAGGAAAATTTTTATCGAGCAATGACGGACAGGACAAAATTGTGGACGGTTTGTTCAATGCCTTTTCGCGCTACAAATCGTCGGTAGAAGGCGGCGTTGTTTCTGAAAAAACTGACAGAAAGGCAGAAAAAGCCCCCCCCCCAGTATCCAAGCCAAAAGCGGCGGCACAATCGGCAAAAACGGACGTTACTGCGCCAAAAGTTGAAAAAGTTGCCTTCAAAACGTCGGAAAAACGCGGTTACGAAGCCACTAAAACTTCCGAAATCGTCTATAAAGTGCAACTTGCAGCAAGCGAAATGCCCTTGAAAGATGTCAAAACAGGCAAATGGAAAGGTTTGGACATAGAAGTGGTGCAAGAAGACGGCATGTTCAAATATTTGGTCGGTGGTGCAGGCACACGGGCAATCGCTGATGCGACACGCGACCGCATGCGCGTGCGAGGCTTCACAACCGCCGTCGTCGTCACGTATAAAGATGGCAAAAGGATCCGATAAAATATTTTTTTCTTTAATAAAAAAATCACCTACGGAAAACCAATTCCGTAGGTGATTTTTATTTTATTTCGATACAAATCAAGACGTTTTTTCTACAAAAACGGCTGTTCCGTATGCCAAAACTTCGGTAACTCCTGGCATCACTTCGTTTGCATCGTAGCGCATATTGATGATGCTATTTGCGCCTAACTCATAAGCGTGTTTCATCATATAATTGAATGCTTCGGCGCGGGTGGTTTCGCAAAGTTCGGTATAAATGCTATTTTTTCCACCCACAAGGGATTGAAGACCGCCTGCAATATTCCCAAAAACGCTGCGGCTACGCACAGTTATGCCGCGCACAACGCCCAATTGTTTCGTTACTTTGTAACCTTCCAGATGCGTACTGGTTGTAATAAGACTTTTATCTATCATATTTTTATTTTATTTAGAAAATTAAATTTTTACAAAAATAGTAAGTATTTTTTTATTTTTGCATTATTTTTTTATAAAATGTAATCTATAATTTATTTATGGTGAAATTATTGTCTGTAATATTTTTCATGACGGCTCTTGGCGCGTCAAAAATGCCCCCCCCCAGTATATCCACCCCTTCAACGCCCATTTTGATGGTTTCCGACACTACACCGAACTCTAAAATCGAACAAACGGCGGAAGGAAAACGTGAAATATTTTACGTAGTCGAAGAAATGCCCGAGTTTCCAAAAGGGCAAAATGAGTTGTTCAAATTTTTGGCGATGAACATTCAATATCCCGCATCGGCGCGAGAAGCGGGCGTTCAAGGAACTGCCTTTGTCCAATTTATTGTCGAAGCCGACGGAAGCATCAGCAACGTCGCGACAAAAGGGTTTACGCCCAAAAAAGTTAAAAAAGCCACCGAAGAAAGAAAAGAAGCAGAACGCTCGCTTTCCCAAGAAGCAGAAAAGGTAATCCGCATGATGCCGCGTTGGAAATCTGGCAAGCACAAAGGCAAAGCCGTTCCAGTTTGTTTTATGTTGCCCATAAAATTTAATTTAGGATAAAGAAACAAAAACGCCTTGCAGGATTTGCAAGGCGTTTTTGTTTTCAAACCCCTCTTCAATAGTGTGAAATACTGGGGGGGGCATTTTTTTTACTATTTTTTTTGAAAAAAATAAAAAAAGCCCCTTTGCACCGAAGTGCGAAAGAGGCATCCCAAAAACCGATTTAAAGCATATTTATCTTTAACAAGATTTTAATATCCTAAGGCGGATTTTGGTGTTTGTAAAAATTTTAACACGGTTATTTTCATCATTAATAGGAACAGTCCACCGTTTTTATGTCCTCTTGAAAGGAATTTTGAACGGTTGACTGTTCCTTTTTAATGGCATAATTATTCGATAATAATCATTTTCTTAGTAGCCGAATTTCCGTTGCTATCCAAACGATAGTAGAAAACGCCTGTTGCGCCCAAGTCAGATTTTTCGATGTTAATGACGTTGTAGCCTTGTGTAAACGCGCCTTTTTTCACCATTACGCTGCGACCTGCCGCATCATAAACAGTCAATGTAGCATCGCTTGCTTCTGGCAAACTGAACCCGATGCGTGTGTTGCCGTTGGTTGGGTTTGGTGTATTTTGATACAACTCAAAACCAGCCACCGTTGCTTTCGCACCTTTGAAACGGAGTTGAACGTCCATTGCTTCGTTTTGCACATCACGCGCTTCCGCGTAAGCGATGTTAGAACCAATGGTCAAGATGTCGCTCAAATTCGCATCTTTTTTAGCGCGGAACGAGATGTTAATCACGTCTTTACGGTCAGCTTGACCGTCCCATGCTGTTGTGATAGCGTTTTGGAACATCGCGAAATTAGAAGCGTTCATACCTTTCAATGCACCGTTTACGCCTGTGAGTTCGACTGCACTTTGGTCAAAGTTAAATGTTGCTTGCAACGTTTTGAAGTCAACATTATCCGCATTCAAAGTAACTGTATAGTCACGACCTGCAACGAGTTTCACGTTTTCAACATTGAGGTTGAGAACTTTTGCAGAGCGAAGTGAAGCACCTGTCAAAGCATTGTCCACAGAACCGTTCAAGTCACCTACCAACAAACCAGTGAAATTCGCTTGTGCCGAAGTAGGCAAGTTGCTAATGTCAACTGCTTCTGCCGAAGCTGGCAATGGAAGTGGCGATGTTGGTGTAGCAAATGTGTGCGCACGGTTGATAAATCTCCAGAAAGAACCACCTGCATTTGGCATTTCCTGCGTGATACCCAAGATGAAGCGTTGCATTTGCAATGCGTCAAGTGTATTTACGTCACCGTCACGGTTAACGTCGGCAGAAATGATTTTGTAAGCACTATTCAAATCTGTTGCACCTACGATATACCCTTGCAACATAGCGCGGTCAGCAGCCGTCACGAGACGACGGATTTCCAAAGCGGTGTTGTTGGTTTTCGCTGCATTGATGCGATAGTTCGCACCTGGTGTCAAACCTGTGATGGAGAACGCCCCCCCAGTAGTAGTAGCATTGCTACCCATTACTTGGTTGGTAGTTGTCATGGTAGCTGCTACATTTACGTTTGGAACGTTTGTACGGCTTTCCGTGCTAACTGAACCTGCTACTTCTGCACGGAGAATAGAACCCGTACAAGAAGAACCTGAACCAGAGATACGGTTGCGTTGCAATGTAACATACGATACGCAGAAATCAGAGTTTCCTGCCGAGTCTTGTGTCCACAAACGAACTGGAATACGTGTTCCAATTGGATCTGTTGCACAATTAAACATGACAGAAGTACCTGCCGAAGTAGAATATGTATTGACGTTGTCGCGTGTAAGACGCAATTTACCATCAAGGAAACCGCGTGAAGTACAGTTGTCTGAAAGTGGCGAAGCCAAAAGGTCAGTTGCCCAAACTTCAATCATCGCTGCACCCGTTGGGTTTGCTGCATTTACAACCCACATCAATTCAGCATTTACGTCTTGACAAATGATGCCTGGTTTTTTGCGGTCAACAACGATACCGTTGTGTTCGCAACGTGCCATGTTACCACATTTGTCACGTACCATCCAAACGATGCGGTGTGTGATACCATAATCGAAACGATAACCTGGTGTGCGCGTCACACCCACTTGTGTGTAAATTGAATTACCTACGCCCGTAGCCACTGGAATAAGTGTGCTAACAGCATCGTTGTAGATAAACCAAGCATAATCCAAAGCAGCACCGCCTGGTGTTGGAACGCCGTTACAATCATCAGTAGCACCAATTGTTTCAGTATAAATACCAGAACAACCCGTAGCAGAGTAATCATCAACAGTTACCAAACCAGCAGGGCAACCTACGATAGTTGGTGCAGTATTATCCAATACTTTGATAGTTTGGATAAAGCTGATGTAACCATCAGAGAATGAACGTGGGTCTGGTGCATTTTGCGGACCATTGCGTGGACCCGCGCTAAGACCTAAGAAATCAAAATAAGCTTGGTCTGCATCTAAGAAACAACGCTCTCTATAAATATCATCTTGTGGAATGTTACAAGTCAACGAACCGTAGTTGTCAAACAAGTTTTGCCATGTAGGAATGTTTTGCGTTCTCCAGTTCGCATTGCTGTGTACATCACCGCAAAGTGGACGACCATACGCATTTACGTTGCGGTCAACAACATTGTTATTCGGATTGTATTTACACCAGTCAATAACGGTGATACGACGCAAAATTTTGTAACAAGCATCAGGTTGTGCATACAACGTATCATCAGTTACTTCAACTGCCAATACACCACAACCGAAATTTACAATGTGACCATCAACCGTAGCAGGGTTTGTCAACATCGCATTGCGCGTTGCTTCACGACCTGGAACGTTTTGGAAACAGTTTGTAACGATGTCATCAGGGAAATCCGCTTTGAAAGCAGAAACACTTCTCACAGTAATCGTTTGCGAACAAGTTACGCGGTGCGCTGCACCACCTGGACGACCGTAATTACAGTCTTGTACACGCCATGAACGAACGATAGTACCATTTTTGCAGTTGTCCAAAGTTACTACTGGCGCAACTGTATCTACTGTAAAACGACAGTTATCGAAGAACGTAGGCTGACCATATTGTGAATAGTTCAACAAATTGTCATATTCATTACAAGCAATCGTAAGGTTTGCAGGCGCAACACAAGTAGGACGTACTTTGTCTTCTACCAATACTTGAACCATACAATCGTTGTAGTTACCAGCAGCGTCACGAACGCGCATGATGACTTGAACCGTATCATTAACATCATCACAAGTGAACGTTACAAATTTATAGAAACAAGGGTCAGTATTGAGTGGTGTCATACGCAATTGACC
>JBJOPA010000263.1:0-4630 GCA_046051005.1 Bacteroidota bacterium | reverse complement strand
GTTTACATTGAATTGTGAATTAGAATTTTTAAAAATATTTTCTAAAAAACCAAATTCGTCAATTTCCGAAGCCTTTGAAAAATTTCTTTTTTGACTTTGAAAACTGGGAAAAAAATCGGTTCTTCGACTGGCAGAAAACAGCAAACCTTTGTCCAAAGATTCTAAATAAATTTTTCCAAAATCGTAATAAAACGACGCATTGGTGAGCGTATCTGTCCTGTTTTCACGCCGACTGTTGCGCTCTCTTTCTCCATAAAAACCAATTTTGAAACCTATTTTTTGCGCTGCCAAACTATCCGTTTTTGGGGTTAGAAAATTATTCAAATAAAAATTTTTAGAAATATCAAACTTTGGTCGCTCAAAATTTGACCTCGAAGCCCCCCCCCCAGTATCTCGACTGGTCAAGACATTATTTTCGACAAAAAAATCGAAAAAACGATGTTGCCAACGCAAACGTGGCGCGTGGCGCGACCCCACAAAAGCCGAACGCCGAAATTGAGAAAAATCATAAACCGCAACAAATGAATCTTTTTTTGCAAGCGAAATGCTAGAAGCAACATAATTTTCATCATTTTGAATCGTATTTACATTCGTTTGAATCAAATTTTGCGTTTCCTGCAAATTCCAATCTCGGCTAAATTCTTGCGTCCGAAACGGCGAAATAGTTTGAAATTGTTGTTTTACAAATTCATTTTTCACATCAGTTTTTACTTGCCAATTTCGTTTTTTATCCGCAAAAAACAAATAAGAAACTTGAAATTTATTTGCAAAACTTATATTTTTTTCATCATTTAAATTAGAAAAAAGATTTTTATCAAGACGGCTTCCCGCTAATTCATTATTAATTTTCAGATTTTTAATGGGTTCATAATCAATACTTGTCGTCAATATTTGTTGCGAAACGGGTGCTACCAATCGCCGCACGGGTTCAAACGCGCCTTGTTTTTTTCCGTTCACGTCGGGCGCAACCCAACGATAGACGCGCCCATTTGCCACCGCATTGAGGTCTTGCAAATAGTTGCCTTGCCCCTCGCCAACAGGCGAAAATGTGGCGATGAAATGGGCAGAATCGGGTCGAGTGGTATAACGTAAAATTGAATACGTTTGTCCGCCGACGGTCGTGTCTGCTTGCGCGTACATGACGCGGGCGAGGCTGAACGAATCGCGCTGAATGGCGGGAACGAATGCGTCGCCGCGTGCCAATGCAATTTTGTCAAGGCTGTCCAATTGCTGAACGCCTGATGAATTTTTAGAATCTTGTTCGCCGTAAAAATTAAATTTAATGTTTAATTTCTTGAAATTCAGTTGATTGGTTGCGAAAAAAGAAGTTCGCAAATAATTTTGGTCGGCATATTCAAATTCTACGACGATGCGAGAATTGGCGTTGATGAGTTTTTTGGGCGTAAAAGTGAGGGTGGCGGCGTTGTAATCCACGACATAATCGGCATTGTCGCCGCGCTGCAACACGGCTCCGTCGAGCCAAACGCGCTCCGTTCCCGACAAAATGATGATAAAATTTTCGCCCGATTCGCCGACCAAACGATACGGACCTTGATTGCCCTCTTGCGTGGCAACAGATTGGCGGCGAAATTTGCCGCGTGCCACCGCCGCACCCGCCGAAAATTGTCGAAATCGAGCCGAAGTATCGTTTCTTTCGATTCTAATGCCTTGCATTTTTTTATAATATTTCAAAAAATAGGCGTTGTCGAGGGCATTTTGGACGAAATCGCCCGCCAATAATGCATCGTTTTTGCGGCGCAATTGAATCGAAATTTGGTCAAATTCGCGCAATTGTTGCGTATTTCCTTCGGCTTGAAGTGGGATGTTTTGGTCGCTGATGGCGGCAGTGAGGTCGAGGTCGGAGCTAATTTTTCCCGTCAAATTGAGATTGAATTGGGAATTTAAAACTAAATTTTGAGCGTTTCCGACCGATACGCCGCGTGCAAACGAGCCATTGTAACGCAGTGCGTTGGTCTCAAAAAGGTTGTCGCGGGCGGCGGATACTGGGGGGGGCGTATAGTCATAGTCAATCGGCAATCCGTTGGCAAAAGGGTTGCGTCGAAAGACGGTTGCGGAGTCTAAACGGAATATTTTTTCTTCAAAATTGATGGGCAACACGCGATAGCGAATCCAATAAATCGAAGTATCGTCAATTACTTTTTTTAAAATAATTAAATTATTTTTAATTTCTAAATAATTGATTGGATAGATTTTATAAATAGTTTTTTTGTTAAAATCTAAAAATTCGATGGATTCGGCGACGATGGTGAGCGAATCTTTGGTCAGCGTATCGCCCGCGTGGGCTTGCGAGGGCATTTTTTGGGTTCGGATACTGGGGGGGGGCATTTGGGATTGTGCGAAAAGATTTTTTTCAAAAAAAAACGAAAAAAAAGTGCAAAAAATAGTTAAAAAACCCACCGATAAAAAGGAACGATTGACGGAATAACGCAAGATTATTCCGCCAATGGGATTGTTTTTTTTGTAAAATTCGTTTTCTCTAATCGTAAATATTTTTTTTAAATATTTTAGAAAAAAATTAATCGTCATCGTCTTTTTCATTTGCATTTTTTTGCAAATCTACGATAGGAATATTGATTTCGATGCGTGTTCCGCAGGGTTTTCCGTCGGCATCGGCAAGGTCAATCATCTTGAGGGCAACACCAGTTTGGTGTCGGGCGTTCAAAATTTCGAGTCTTTTTTGGGTGATGGCGGTTCCTCTTGACTTGTGCTGCTTGGTTTGGCTGGCAAGTTGTAGTTCCGCCGATTTTTTTCGCCCTACGCCATTGTCTTCGACGATGCAAAAAACGGATTCTTCATCTTCGGACAAGCCAAAATAAAGCTTTATTTGACCGCCACTTTTTAGCGGACGCAAGCCATGTTCGATGGCATTTTCGAGATAAGGTTGGATAATCATGGTCGGGATTCCAATCAAATCTTCTTCCAAATCGTCATCAATTTCGATTTGATAATCCATTTTTCCGCCGAATCTCAATTTTGCATTGAGTTCGAGATAATTTTTCAAAAAGTCAATTTCATCTTCGAGCGCGATGATTTCGAGTTCGGAATATTCCAAACTTTGTCTCATTAATTTAGAAAAACGCGAAAGATAAGTTGCCGCTTCTTCGTTTTCGCCCGAATAAATAAATTCTTGAATGGCATTGAGGGCGTTGAACATGAAGTGCGGGTTCATCTGTGCGCGCAATGCTTTCAGTTGCAAACTGGTGGCTTCGAGTTTGAGTTTTTCGGCTTCTTGCCGTTTTCGTTCTGCCTCGTGTCGCAATTCTACTTCATCTAATCGTGCTTGTGAGATGTCGTCGAGGTATCGTTGCAAACATTGGTCGTGCAAAACTTGGTATTCAAAGGCATTTTTAAAATCTCTTTTTTCGGCATACAGTTTTGCTAATTCACCACAAATGACGGCTTTTTGTCGAAAATCGTTTGCTTTTCCTGCATATTCTAATGCTTTTGCAAAATTTGCGTCGCTTTTTTTCGGTTCGCCGTATGCGTCATATAATTTTGCTTTCCAATGTTTTACCCGCGCCAAATTTGCGTCATCGCGTCGGTCTTTTGCGCTCCAAAGTCTTTCGGCGAGGTTGTATAATTCCAATGCTTCGTCATAATTTCCTTCGAGATAGAGACAATAACCGAGATTTGCACTTGCGCTTGCGCGTGCAGATTGGCTCATGTCGTCGGTGTTTCGGGTGGCTTTTCGTAGGTAAAATTCGGCATTTACGTAGTCATATATTTCCATATATGCTTTTCCCACATTTACATAATGCCAAGCCAACCGCGCTTTCATGCCGATGGTTTCGCAAAGATTGACGACTTGCAAATATGATTTTACGGATTTTTCTCTTTCGCTGGTTTGACTGTACAATCCGCCCAATCCAGCATAGATGAGGGTTCGGAAATATTGGTCTTTTACCGTCAAATCTATTTCGGGTATTTGAGAAAAAAGCTGTTCGGCGGCAAAAAACAATTGGGCGGCTTTGTTGAGTGCGCCAAATTTAAGTGACCAATAGGCTTCGCGACAACTCAATCGGGCTTTGAAAATGGCGTTGGGTTGTTGCACCAAATTGTCACTTGCTAGATTTAAATATTCGATGGCACGGTCATATTGATTTAAATTCATCAAAGTGCCTGCATAATCAATATAAATTTCAGTTTTTTGTTCAATGTCGTTGGTGGCTTCTACGATTTTGAGCGCACTTCGGAAGTGCATGTCCGAAAGGTCGTAGTTATACAATTGATTTTCGACGAGTGCCTGATGGAGCCGACATTGCAGTAAAAGGTCTTGATTCGGATATGTTTTGAGCAAATTAAACTCTTGGTCGAGCATTTTTTGCGCTTCCGAAATATTTGTAAAAGTGTAGATGCGTGCCAAATCCGCCAAAGCAAAGAGCCGCTGTTCGAGGTCTTTTGCGATGGACAAACGTTTTTCCATTTGTTGGATTTTTGAATCCGTCAACAATTCTGACATAATGGTTAGTTCGATTAGGTTTTTTTTTTCGTGAAAATTTTTATGTGATTGAATGTGAGCAGCAAAGATACAAAAAAAAGTAATTCAACTATTAGCCATTCGTCATCAATTTTTAAACTTTTTCAAGGAAAAAAAAATAAAAATTGATGA
>JBJOPA010000262.1:0-7395 GCA_046051005.1 Bacteroidota bacterium | reverse complement strand
CCAACACCAACACGCGACCCGGTTCCACACCCGGAACACCGCCCAACAAAACACCACGTCCTTTGACGGGTTTTTCTAAATATTTTGCACCTTCTTGAATCGCCATTCGACCTGCCACTTCTGACATCGGAACCAACAACGGCAACGAACGGTCGGGCAATTCTACGGTTTCGTAAGCCAAACAAATAGCATTACTCTTAATCATCGCGTGGGTCAAAGGCTCATAACTGGCGAAGTGAAAATAGGTGAACACCAATTGATTGGGTTTGATAAGCCCATATTCCGAAGCAATGGGTTCTTTCACCTTCATAATCATCTCTGCAATGTCGTAAACGGCTTCGATGGTCGGCAATATTTTTGCACCCGCCGTTACGTATTCTTGGTCAGAAAAACCACTGCCTTCGCCCGCCGTGTGTTGCACATAGACCGAATGCCCGCGACGGGTCAAGTCCATCGCGCCCGCAGGTGTGAGGGCAACGCGGTTTTCACTACTTTTAATTTCTTTCGGAACCCCAATAATCATTTTTATAATCTGATTTTATTTTAAAAAATTATGTTTTAATAAAATGTACGCTTGAAAAGCGGCGCAAAATTACACCAAAAGTCAGATTAATCTCACTTTGTTTGCTTTTTTTTTATTTTTTAACGCCTTGCCTTTACCTAATAATGTACTCCCTCCCTTCGGGGGCAGCGGCGGGGGACAAAAACGGGTTTTATACTGGGGGGGGGCATTTTTACAACTTTACGATGTGTTGTAATGCGATTTCAATCAATTTTTCGACGGTTTCTTTGGGGGTTTCGCTAAATTCGTTGGTGACGCGATTGGCTAAAATGGCGTTCAACGACACCGCACGATGTCCCAACAAACGCGCCATGCCGTAAATGGCAGCAGTTTCCATTTCCAAATTCGTAATAACGGTTTGTCCTTTTTTGAAATCTTTTAAAATCGTCAACAATTTTGGTTCGGTGACTTTTCCCCGCATTTTTCGACCTTGCGGCGCGTAAAAACCCGGTGCGGTCAACGTACAACCTGTCGAAAAATTGGTTTTGTCGGCTTCAAAAAGTTGAAATAACGTTTTGTCGGCTTCAAAAGCGTAGGGCATCAACAACAAATCGTCTGCTTTTTGTTCCAAATAATTTGTCAAACCATCGCTCATATCATATTCTCTGCTATTTTGTTCGGCATCGTAGAAGTTCATCAAATTGTCCATGCCAACCGCCATTTTAGAAATTAAAAATGTGTTGATAGAAATATTTTCTTGAATACTTCCCGACGTTCCGATGCGAATGATATGGAGAGATTTGAGATTTTTTTGTCGAAATTCTCGCGTTTCAAAATCAAAATTGACCAATAAATCCAATTCTTGCAGCACAATTTCGACATTGTCTGCGCCAATTCCTGTGGAAATGACGGATATTTTTTTGTCGCCGACATAGCCCGTGTGCGTCACAAATTCCCTTCGCGAGACGTTGACTTCTATTTTGTCAAAATGTTTTGACACGTCGCCCACCCTTTCGGGGTCGCCGACAAAAATGATGGTTTCCGCAATTTGGTGCGGCAACAAACCCAAATGATAGACGCTTCCGTCGGCGTTTAGAATGACATCGGTAGGAGAAATCATATTTTTTTTGATATTTTTTTTACTTTTTGAAAAAAGAATGCACGATTGAAACGTGAAATTAGGGTTTTGGTTGCTTGGATACTGGGGGGTATGTTTTTTGGGTCAAAAAATCAAAAAAGTCATTCATCTTTTTAAAAGATAAATGACTTTTTTTATATGTTTTTAATTGACTGATTCCAATTTTTGAATGTGATATTCTACGAGATTGTCAATTGGTTTTTTAACGACTTGACCGAGTTTGAGATGATATTTTTCGAGGCAAACCTTCAAAATATCGCGGAAATGATGGGCAATCGAACCCACAAAATTAATCGGAAGGCTATGACAACCTTCATATTTCAGAATATGTCGCGTAATCAATTCTTTGAAAGATTGACTAACGAGTTCTTGAATGAAAAAATGATTTTTATGTTGTGAAACAAACGTAGCAAACGAAGCCAAATAAACATTCGGCGATGCGCCGTAGATGTTGTTTAAGATGGTTCTTTTGTCATTTCCGTAGGTTTTTTCAAAGGCGGATTTGATTTCTTCGGGCAATTCGCGGTAGAAATAGGCGCGAATGAGCCTTTTTCCGAGATGCGAACCGCTGCCCTCGTCGCCCAACAAAAAGCCGAGATTGGTGACATTGTCGGTAATCCTTTCGCCGTCGTAGAGACATGTGTTAGAACCCGTTCCGATGATGCACGCCACGCCCGCTTTCACGCCGCAACACGCCCGCGCAGCCGCCAACAAATCGTGGTCAACTGTAATATGAGCTTGTTTGAAAATGCGGCGCAAACCCTCTTCAATGATGGCGCAACGCATGACATCAGAACAACCCGCACCATAAAAAAAGACGCTTTGCACGTTGTCAACAGCGACTTTTTGGGTGAAATCTTTTTTCAACTCCGTTTCTATGCGGTCAGCGTCGTGGAAAAAAGGATTGAAACCCATCGTACTCACGAGTTCACGTGTTCCGTCGGCAAAAACGATTTGCCAATCGGCTTTCGTGGAACCACTATCTACAATAATAAACATATTTTTATAAATCGTTGACAATTATCAGAAAAATAATCAAAAAGAACGGAGGCAAAGGTAGTGTATTTTGTACACTAAGTATATCTTTTTTTAAAAATTTTTTTTATAAAGTTTCGTAAAAATCTGTAAAAACCCCACCCCCCAGTATTGTCCTCCCCCCAGCCCCCTCCGAAGGAAGGGGAGAAACTCGTTTTTTTGATGTTTTTTTGGAAGCGAGGCGATTAAAAAAATATCAACGCGATACATGGAAAACGAATGAATTTAAAAACAAAAATTTTTTTTCAACAAAAAGTAAAATAAAAAAAAATGGGATTTCAATCGTTGATTGAAACCCCATTTTTTTATTGATTCTTTCGACTTTTTTAACGGCTATAATTGATAGTCGTTGTACCAAGTGAATTGAATGTATTGCCCGCACCACGCGCCACAATCGTGTAAACACGACCATTTGCCATGATGAAACGGGTTGTATTGTTCAAATAACGCAAGGTGTCGCCCGCTTTGCGCGCCACGATGCTCGTGATGGTGTCCGTGATAGCAAAATCGTTGAAACCTGTGAATGTTTTGTACGAAACTGCTGGGAATTTGAGGGTATCGCGTTTTGCATTTGCGCCCGCTACGGTCACGGTCAAATCCACGTTTCCTGCGCGAGGCGCGAGGTGACCGATTCTCAATTGCGCTTTTCCACCCACCAACGGGTTGAAAACGTCTTTCAACAACAAGATGTTTACGGCAGGCGTATCAATTGCGAAAGCCGTGTAATTTACACCCGCTTCGAGTTGAAGCGAACCGCTGTAAGCCGTTGCACCCGCCGCCGTCAACAAACGGAGGTTTGCAGTGCCTGGGTTCACGCCTACATAAGTCGAGTCAAGCGAAGTTCCCGCCGCAGGAAAACCTACGCCAAAACCCAACAAACGCAACGTAGAATCGTTTGTGCCTACGCGATTGCGTTGCAACAAAGCGTCGTCATTCAAAAAAACTTGAACCGACGGCGCACCCGCCGCCATGTGAACCACTTTGAGACGCGCATATTTATCTGGCGAAGCCAAATCGTCTTTGCCACAAGCTACCACAACACAAACGGCAGCAAACAAAATAGCGAAAATTTTATTTTTCATTTTCTTATTTTTTTTAATTGATGTTGAACATTTTTGACATTTATTTTAGGCAAAAACAGCGTTTTATACTGGGGGGGGGCTGTTTGTCCCCTCTCAATCCCCCCGAAGGAGGGAAGTTTTTGCCTAAAATAATGTCAAAATATTAATTTAAAAATTAGTTCAAAATATAACGAACTCCCAATTGCATAGAATAAACGCTGTTGAGCGAGTTGTTGTTCACATACGTGTCGCGCAACAAAAACGTTGAAGACGTTCCATCAGGATTGGTTACGGTTTGGGTATTCATACGGAAAACAGGTCTTGTACCACCGTTGTCGGTATAAGCATACGAAACGGGTTGACGACCAGTTGAACGTTGACCTACGCCCCAATCTGAATTGAGCAAGTTTCCGAAATTCAACACATCTAAACGAAGTTGGAAAGTGTGTTTTTTCTCTTTAATCAAGAAATTAAAGTTTTTAGAAACCGAGAAATCCATTGTTGTCAACCAAGGCAAGATACCTGTGTTTCTGCCCACGATAGTACCGCGATTGGCATTCAAATACGCATCTTGTTGGATAAACGCTTCCAATGCTGCCGCTTGTTGTGCAGGCGTGAAAGTTGTGTTGATGGCAGCAACGGTGTTGGTTGCAAAAGCAAAACGACCGCTTGTGATGTCATCGGCAGTTGGAACGTACAACAAATCATTGTTGTTTACGCCGTCGCCATTGAGGTCACCACCTACTGAATACGAGAAACGTGCGCTTTGAGTAGCTTCAAAGCCCATTGAGAACAATACATCACCACCGAAGATGCCTTTTCCGCCGTAATTCAAACGGTAGCTTGCATAACCGATGATGCGATGCGGGATTTCATAATCAGAAATACTCAACGGCAAATTATTTGGATTGTAGCCATTCGCTGCACCTGTAAAGTTTGAGTTCGCAGTTGACGAACCGCTCATGATGTCGCGCGTTTTGGTGTTGGTATAAGCAACCATACCACCGCAGCTTTTGTCCAATGTTTTTTCGAGTTTCAAGGTAATAGAACGGCTATAACCTACATCAGTTGTACGCATTACGTATGCGTTTATGATACTCGGGTTGATGCGCGTCGTTGTCAAAGCGCGGTAGTTCAAACGACCGTCAGGCAAGGTTTGATCAGCGCGTGGCGTAGCCAAATTGTAGTCATGGAAAGTAGCTTGATTGAGGTTTTGATTGTACATCGCCTCTACTGTTGCTACAAAACCATACGGCAATTTGTAATCTACTGCCAAATTACTTTTCCAAACTTGTGGGAAACGGTATTTTGAATCTGTAATGTTAATTTCGTAAGTTGCTGGCAAACTTGGGTTTTGTGGCAACAACGAAGTAATATCTGTAGGTTGGAACGGATTTACCAATTGACCTGATCTATTGCGGATAGAAAGGATGTTGCCTGTTATGTCAATCAAGCCCGTCAACACACCATTGTTACCGATTTGGTTAGAAATCCAGACAAATGGCGGACGACCTGTGAACACCCCAGTACCACCGCGAACTTGCAAGGTTTTGTTGCCCAATACGTCGAAGTTGAAGCCCAAACGTGGTTCCCACAAAATTTGAGGTTTTGGCAAATTGCCTGTGCGCAAACCTGTAACGGTATCACCTGTTGGCGACAAAAAATTCAACAACGGAACTGCTGCGTTTTCAAAACCAGTTTGACCAAAGCTGATGCGGCTCATGCGGATACCCGCCGTTACGTTCAAATTATTGGTAACTTTGATTTCGTCTTGCAAATAGACAGACAACGTGTGTGCGTCCAATTTTTGCAAAGGTTCAGCACCACCTGGCAACGCTGAATAACGATATTGAAAACGAGAAATGCCCGTACCTGTCAACGGATCTGTTGGACTTGCATTCGCAATACGGTAAAAATCAGTCAAACTTGGGAAAATATAAACACCATTTGAACCTGGGAAAAACAAGTTGTTAGAGTGGAATTTCTCATAACTTGCGCCCAAAGTAAGTGTATTTTTACCCAAATAGTAACGGAAGTTGTCTGTCAATTGAAGGGTATTGTAGTTCAATTTATTAGACGGCGTGAACGGGTCGAAACCAACTGACAAATAAGTCGTTGCATCGCCTGCGTTGCGAATGTCAATCGTTGGGAACAACGTGCCTTTGTAAGCGCGGTCTTCGTTTTGCAAATTGTAACTTGCAATGAACGTGTTCGACATTTTAGAACCGAGCGTTGAGTTCAACTCCGCTACGATAGAGCGTGTATTGTCCTGCAATTGATAGCCCGAATTTTCATAAGCCATCGAAAAACCTGTTGTAAGGTTGTTACGATTGCCATTACCCAACGTTGCTGAATTTGAAATTGGAACGTCTGCGACTGAGTTGTGGAACGAATAACGAACGTTCAATTTATGGTCGTCATTGATGTTATAATCCAAACGAACCAAGAATTTATCAGAGTTGGTTTTGTAATCATAATTTTCAAAACCACCTGTTGCGTAACCATATTTATTCTGAACGAAAGTACTCAAATTTTCGATATCCGAACGCAAAACCCGCGTTGGAATCGCCGTTGTTGAACCATTTGGACCGTACAAAGTGCCTGGGTCAATGCGACGTTGGCTTTCTGCATTTACAAAATAGAACAATTTATTTTTGATAATTGCACCACCTGCACGGAAACCATAGACGTTTTCGCTGAAATTGGTGACTGAAACAGGCAAATTACGCGCTGTTTTGCCTACAAAATCTTGGTTGCGCGTGGTCGTGTAAACCGATGCCGAAAAGTCATTCGAGCCAGAACGGGTAACTGCATTCACGCCCGCACCTACGAAACCTGATTGACGAACGTCAAACGGAGCTACGTTGATTTGAATCGCTTCAATCGCATCAAGCGAAATCGCCGATGAACCCGTGCGACCACCTGCCACCGACGAACCACCCAAACCAAAACCATTGTTGAAAACAGAACCATCAATCGTGATACTGTTCAAACGAGGGTCCTGACCATTGAAACTACGACCATTCCCTTGCGGGTTGTATTTCGTAAAATCATTGAGTGAGCGCGAACCAATGGTTGGCAATGCCGCCAACTGTTCGCTGTTCACCGTCGAAGCGGCTCCAGTGCGGTTGTTACTGAATACGTCGCTTTTTTTCGATACCACATCTACCGCATCAATCACCGTGCTTTCATCAGAAACGGTGAACGTGAGGTTTGCCGCAGTTCCCAACAACGCATACACGTTTTCTTGCGATTGCTCCTTGAAGCCTACGCCTGAAACTGTTACTTTGTAAGGACCGCCAACACGAACAGAAGGCATGACAAACAAGCCGCTTTCGTTCGTAATGGCACCATAACGAGTACCAGATGGCGTGTGAATAGCGACGACAGTCGCCCCAATAACCGTTTCGGTTTTGTTAGAAACAACGCCCGAAATACTCGAGGTCGTAACTTGGGCTGCTAGATTTGCTGCGCTGAAAAGCACGGCAAGAAAAGAGAGTACCAATGTGCGGATACCCTTTCCAATGAGGATTTTGTTTTCCATAAATGATGCCGATTTCTTAGACGAATCAGATGGATAAAAAAATTTAATTGAAAAAATAATTTTGATAATAAAGTATGACATTCCTTGAACGAATGCAATTTCTTGAAAATTGAGG
>JBJOPA010000261.1:0-6592 GCA_046051005.1 Bacteroidota bacterium | reverse complement strand
TGAAATTGGGAAATTAACCAATTTAACGGAGTTATACGTAAGTTCTAACCAACTTAGTAGTTTGCCTATTGAAGTCAAACATTTGACAAAATTGACAATCTTAAATATAGTACGTAACTCTCTCTCTAATCTTCCTAATGAACTCTGCACGTTAACCAATCTAACGGAACTACACTTAGGAGGAAATCCGTTAAAAAGTATAGTGGGAATTGGGAAACTAACTAACCTAAAAAATTTAAGCTTGAATAATTCGCATCTCACAAACCTTCCTAATGAAATTGGAATGTTAACAAATTTAACGAGTTTGCAGATAACGAGTAGCCCACTTACAACGCTTCCCTCTGAGATTGGAAAATTGACAAAATTGACCCATTTATTTTTGGAAAGAAATCAAATTAGCAGTCTTCCCTCTGAGATTGGAAAATTGACAAATTTAGAACATTTAAGCTTGTATAATAATCAACTCAAAAGCTTACCAATAGAAATCGGAATGTTAACTAATTTGAAATATTTAGGCCTTTTTGATAATTCACTTACAAAACTACCTAATGAAGTTGGAACAATGGTAAACTTGACCAGTTTACCATTGTGGAACAATCAACTCGAAAGTCTTCCCTCTGAAATTGGAAACTTGACAAAATTGAAGGGTTTATATTTGTCTGGAAACCAACTTGTGAGCTTGCCCATTGAGATTGGAAAATTAACAAACTTAGAACATTTAAGTTTGAATAATAATCAACTGAAACGACTTCCAATAGAAATTGAAATGCTGCTAAATTTGAGAATATTGGAGATGGAAAATAATAAAATGATGACTTTGACAGCAAATATTGGAAAATTAGTCAATCTAACGGAACTTAATTTGTCTGGAAACCAACTTGTGAACTTGCCTAATGAGATTGGTAAATTAACGAAATTGAAGGTAATTAACTTGCGTAGTAATCAATTAAAAGATTTACCTCAAGAAATTGGAAGATGTATCAATATGGAAAAATTATTTTTGAGTAATAATCAACTGAAACTAGTCCCAATAGAAATTGGGCAATTAATTAACTTGCAAGGCTTAGATCTGACCAATAATAAAATATCGAATATACCTAAAGAAATTGGAAAACTAGGTAACTTATGGGGGTTGTCATTACCAAACAATCAACTCACCGAACTACCTTCCCAAATAAATGAGTTATACAGTTTGAGGTATTTGAATTTAGCGAACAACCACATTCCAATATCAGAACGCCCAAAAATAAAGGCTTTACAGCCAAATTGTACCATCATTTGGGAGTAATTTTTGCCCCCCCCAGTATATTCCATTATTTTTTGCTTTAAAACGTCTTTTTTTGTGTTTTCAAAATCAATACTTTATTTTGATTGATTACTTTTAAATTATTTTTTATTTTTTTAAAATCGCAAAAATAAAAATAAAGTATTTTTTTTGAAAAATGACAAAAATTTATTTGCAAATGTGGATTCAATGCCCGTACCTTTGCAGCAACAAATCAAATCATTGCAACTAATATTTTGCAACTGAAATGATTTTTATAAAGAGAGATGAAGAGAACAGGCTCGACGAAATCTCGGCAACCTTCCGAAAGTTAAGGAGTGGTGCCAATTCCTGCCAAAATTTTTTGGAACTATAAAAAACATGGAAGTAATGAAAAATCTTTCTCAAAAAAATTCTGGTCTTTCGCCCTTCGACTCACACCCACGTGAGACGCGGTTTTTAGTTTTGTCTAATGCCATTTTGTGTTGTTGTTGTTGTTGTTGTTGTTGTTGCTAATGTAAACAACGCGACGCGCAGCCATTGGAAAGAAAAACAAAAAATCGAAATATCGAATTATTTTAATTCCAACATTTTCGTTTTTTTTTAAATTTTTTATCTTGCTGTTCGGTTTCTTTTTCGCGTAGAAAAAAGAAACTGAAATCTTGCTATCATTTTCCAATTTTCAGATTGCTGTTTGCCTCGTTTTCGCCGCCAATGGGTCGCGTCGCGCAAGGAATTTGTATATTTTAACCTATTTTTTCACCTTTTTAAAAAAATAAAAAATATATGTCAAACGTAATTTGTCCTATTTCAACGGAGCGCGTGAGCAACCAGCAAGTGCGGCGCGTGGCGAGTTTGGTTTTTGTTTTCGGGATTTTGAATCTTTTTTTAACGCCTTATCGCTTGCTTTTGGTGTTGAACGGCTTGTTTTTGGCGATTGATTTTTCGATTCGCTCCTTCACTTCGTTGCCCAACAGTCCATTGAGTTTGTTGGCAAATCAATTGAAAAAAAGTTTGCCGTTTCGCAACGATGCGCAATTTTCTGACCGTGCGCCCAAGCGTTTTGCGGCAGGTTTGGGCTTTGTTTTTTCGATTGGCATCAGCGCGGCAAGTTTTTGGGGGTTTGAAAGTGTCAGTTTTGGCTTGTTGTTGGCGTTATCGGCTTGCGCATTTCTAGAAGCCGTTTTTTCCGTTTGTTTGGGTTGTTATGTTTTCGTGGGATTGAAAAAAATATTCCCAAATTTGCTTTCCAATTAAAAATCAATTAATTATCAATATTTTTTAAAAAATTTTATAAAAACCTAAAAATCAATTCATTATGGCTTTAAGACTTGGAGATGTTGCCCCAAATTTTGTAGTGGCGACGACAGAAGGAGAAATTAATTTTCACGAATGGCTCGGCGACGCTTGGGGAGTTTTGTTTTCGCACCCTGCCGATTTCACACCCGTTTGTACGACCGAACTGGGCAAAACGGCGGCATTGAAAGACGAATTTGACAACCGAAATACCAAAGTCATCGCCGTTTCGGTTGATGGGCTTGCGTCTCATGCGCGATGGATTCCAGACATTGAAGCGACGCAACATGTGACATTTAATTTCCCTATCATCGCCGATGAAAACCGCGTAGTTGCCGAATTGTACGACATGATTCACCCCAATCAGTCCGAAAAATCAACCGTTCGTTCGGTTTTTGTTATCGGAGCTGACAAAAAAATTAAGTTAACGTTGACGTATCCAATGGCAGTTGGACGCAATTTTATTGAAATTTTACGGGTCTTGGACGCGCTTCAACTCAATGCAAAACATTCCGTAGCCACGCCCGCCGACTGGAAACAAGGCGAAGAAGTCATCGTCACGCTCAACGTGCCAACCGACCAAATCGAGGAAAAATACGGCGTTTCGCCTCGAATCGAACGCGATTATTTGAGATATATCCCTCACGTGACCCTTTCGTGATACCCCCCCCAGTATATTTGCCTTTTTTTTAAGAAAAAATCCAATTTTACTGGGGTATTTTTTAAATGTTTAAAAATCAAAATCAAAAAAATGTCATACGAAAATTTTGAAACCAATGCCATCAGAACGCAAGCCGAAAGAAGCCATTTTCGAGAACATTCAGTTCCGATTTACATGACTTCGAGTTTTGTTTTTGAAGATGCCGAACAAGCCCGCGCCCTTTTCGCCGACGAAGTGGAAGGCAACATTTATACGCGCTTTTCAAATCCAAATAATTCTGAATTTATTGACAAATTGTGTCTCATGGACGGCGCAGAAGACGGCATTGCAACAGCTTCGGGCATGTCGGCGGTGTTCAGTTCGGTGGCGGGTTTGCTGCGTTCGGGCGACCATATTGTGGCTTGCCGCTCGGTTTTTGGCTCGACGCATCAGCTGTTGACGCAAATTTTTCCGCGCTGGGGCATCACGCACACCTACGTGGACATCAAAAATCCTGAAACTTGGGAAGCCGCCATTCAACCCAATACAAAAATGATTTTGTTGGAAACGCCCTCCAATCCAGGTCTCGATTTGGTGGATTTGGAATGGATTGCCACGTTGAAACAAAAATATAATTTAATTTTAAATGTTGACAATTGCTTCGCAACGCCTTATTTGCAACAACCCATTCGCTACGGCGTGGATTTGGTGACTTATTCGGCGACAAAATATCTCGACGGACAAGGCAGAACCATCGGCGGAGCCATCGTTGGGCGTGCCGATTTGATAAAAGAAATTCGCTTTTTTGCACGACATTCTGGACCGAGTCTATCGCCCATGAATGCTTGGATTTTGTCAAAATCGCTTGAAACATTGTCAATTCGCATGGAAAAACATGCCGAAAATGCCCTCGAATTGGCAAAAAGTTTGGAAAATCATGCCGCCGTTGTGCAGGTAAAATATCCATTTTTGGCTTCTCACCCACAATTTAAATTGGCAAAACGACAAATGAAATTGGGCGGCGGCATCGTTTGCTTTGAAATAAAAGGCGGCATCGAAGCGGGTCGTTTGTTCCTCAACAACCTTTCGATGCTCAGTCATTCCGCAAATTTGGGCGACACGCGCACCATCGCCACGCACCCCGCCTCGACGACGCACTCAAAACTCAAGCCCGAAGAACGCGCCGCCGTTGATATTTCCGAAGGTTTGATTCGCATTTCTGTTGGCTTGGAACATATCGAAGACATCAAAAAAGACATTTTTCAAGCGTTAGAAAAAGTAACAACAATATTGGAAAGCCAAATAATATTTCAAAATCAAGTGTAAAAAAGAATAAAAATGAAAAAAGAAGTCATTTTTAAAAATCCAAAATCGTTGAGCGTTGAGTTAGTGCGCGTGGCGGCTCCCTTTCGATTCGATGCTTTTGGCGCAGACAAAACGCCCGTTGCCATTGACGCGGCGGCGGCAATCGGCGGCTCGAACGCAGGCGCACGACCGATGGAATTGTTGTTGATGGGCTTGGCGGGTTGCTCGGCAATTGACGTGATTTTGATTTTGAAAAAGGCGCGACAACCTCTCGAAGACCTCCGAATTACGGTAGAAGGAATCCGCGAAGCCGACGAAACGCCCGCGCCTTTCCTTCAAATTGACTTGAAATATTGGTTTAAAGGAAATTTAAAACCTGAAAAAGTGGAAAACGCCCTGCAACTTTCGATGGAAAAATATTGCTCCGCAACTGCCATGTTAGAAAAAACCGCACAAATCAATTGGACTTATGAAATTGAATTATAATTATTTATAAATAATTGAAAATCAACATTTTATAATTATTTTATCTTAAAAAATATGTTAAAAATCTTCAAATCGGAAACAGATTTTCTACTCGAATCGGGTAAAAAATTGGCGGAAATAGAAATTGGTTATCAAACGTGGGGGACGTTGAATGCAGAAAAAAACAATGTAATTTGGGTTTTTCACGCCTTCACGGGCGATGCTGATGCCTTGAATTGGTGGGCAGGCTTGTTGGGAGACGGCAAAATTTTTGACCCAAAAGATTACTTTATCGTTTGTGCAAATATATTGGGGTCTTGTTATGGCTCGACTTCGCCGATGCACGTAAACCCAGAAACCAACCAAATTTATGCAACAGATTTTCCTTTAATCACGATTAGAGATTTGGTGAAAGCGCATATTTTATTAGCAAATCATTTGTCCATCGAAAAAATATATTTGTCACTCGGCGGCTCGATGGGTGGACAACAGGCGTTGGAATGGGCAATCGAAGAACCAACCCGTTTCGACAATTTGGCGTTGATTGCTTGTGGCGCAAAAATGTCCGCGTGGGCAATTGCCCAAAGCGAAGCCCAACGCATGGCAATTCGCCCTACACTACCCCCCCCCCCAGTATATTTAGGAAAAAATGAGGCAGAACTCCAAATTTTATTTCAACAATCCAAAGGAATTGAAGCTGCACGCGCCATTGCGATGCTTTCATATAGGAGTTATGAATCATATATTTTACAACAAACCGAAACGTCAGACGAGTTGTTGACCGATTTCAAAGCCGCGAGTTATCAACGTTATCAAGGCGAAAAATTGCGAAAACGATTTAATCCATTGTCGTATATTTCAATTAGCAATACGATGGATACGCACAACGTGGCGCGCAACAGAGGCAATTTGCGCGAGGTTTTAGCCACCATTTCAGCCAAAACATTGGTCGTTGGGATAGAATCGGACGGCTTGTTTCCGAAAGAAGAACAGGCATTTTTGGCGGCGCACATCACGGGCGCGACCTTTGTGATGATAGAATCGCCCTACGGACACGACGGATTTTTGATTGAATTTGAGCAATTGCAACGTGCTTTGAAAGCATTTTTACACGCGCCCGCGCTGCGAAGAGTCGCATGAAAATAAAATAACATATTGATTTTGATTTTGAAAAAGTAGAAGCCAATCTCCTAAAATTTTGCTCATTTTTGCAGCAAATACTGGGGGGTGGCTTTTTTTTTGAAAAAAATGAGAAAATGCCCGTTTCTGAATAACAAAAATTGATTACTTTTGAACGTTAAAAAAAATAAATAGTAATTTTTATTGCATTTTCAGAACTCATTCCTACAAAATATCGTATAAAGAAAAAAATGATGATTAAATTTTAAAATTTATAAAAAAAGCAGACAATTTTGGGACGAATTAATCAAGATATTATAGAATATTCATTTTCTACAAAATCTACTTTGAGCTATGATATGACGCTTTTGGTAGGCGCAGATTCGCTGTATTATATGGTAAATGATGCGCAACTGAACGTCTTGGTCTTGCGTTCTTATCACTTCGATTTTCGGCGCGACCACATTTTGCGCAATAGTTTACATGAGCTTTTTATGGAAGAT
>JBJOPA010000260.1:0-7884 GCA_046051005.1 Bacteroidota bacterium | reverse complement strand
ATTATGAAAAGAAAAAAAACTAAATTCAAAAAAACATGAAAAATCTTTTTTTTAGACTATTGCCAATCGTATTGTTATTTTTTCAAGTCATCGTTACTGCAATCCAATTTGAATATGAAGAGATGGTGATGATGCCAAAATCTATTTTGGGTATCGTCAGTTTTTTCATTATAGTTATTATTTATTTTTTTACAATGAACCCAAAAGTCTGCTTTTATCTGACTGGATTTATTGCATGTATCGCGTCCGTAAATTTGATTGCTTTCACAAATTCGATTTCAACCTATGAGGTTGGGTTCAGTATCAATAGTTTTAGTGTTGAGATTAGTATTCAGCTGTTTCCGCTTGTCGTATTTTTAATATGGCTTATGATTTTTTTCTATTTTGATAAAATTTATTTGAAAAAAATACTTTTATTTTTATTCTCCAAATAATATATCTTAAAAAAAAGTCGAGCCAAACGACCTGCGTTCGACCCGACGTATTGATAGGTGAGGATTGTCCTCAATTTTCGTCCATTTTTACAATTTTAGGCTGAAAAGTGCCGACAATATCTACTAAATTTGTTTGCGCGCCCATCACTTCGACGATGTCTTTGTAGGCTTGTGGGGCTTCATCGAGTCCGCCGCCAAGCAATGTTACGCCTGCGTCTGCCAATGTTTTTTTCATCAGCGCGTGCGTGATGCTCGCTTTGGCTTGCGAGCGCGAAAATCGTCGCCCCGCGCCATGCGAAGCCGAATCAAGGCTTTCTGCCACGCCTCGACCGCGCACAATGTAGCCCGCCGCCGTCATGCTTCCCGGAATGATGCCCATCACGCCTGCGCCTGCGGGCGTTGCGCCTTTCCGATGCACAATCAAATCGCGTCCGTCGTGACGTTCTTTCCATGCAAAATTATGATGATTTTCTACGACGCATATCGCTTTGATATTCAATGATTTAGTCAACCTTCGGTGAATGTCATGGTGACATGCCGACGCATAATCGCCTGCCAAATTCATGGCAGCCCAATATTCGTCGCCCTCCGATTCGTCAAGCCGCAACCATGCCAAATGCTTGGCTTCTTGGGGCAATTTTCGCTTTTGCATCGCCACTTTCGTGTAATGCCCTGCAATCGTTGCGCCCAAGCCGCGTGAACCCGAATGCGACAAAATGCCCACATATTGCCCCGCTTTGAGGCGCAAACCTGCGTCGTCAACGGGTAAATTTACGATGCCAAACTCTACAAAATGGTTGCCGCTACCCGATGTGCCGAGTTGTCGCGCCGCTTTCATATGCAGATTTTTTAGCAATGGCAAGTGTTTAAACAACCGATTTTCTAATACTTCCGAGTCGCCCGTGTTGCCTCGCGCCCATTCTCGACCCGAACCAAACAAGGTGTTTTCGACCAACGAACGCTCAAATTGCTTCTCATATCGCGGAAAATCTTTCGCATCAATTGGCAAGATGGACAAGCACATGCGGCAGCCAATGTCCACGCCCACACCGTAAGGAATGACCGAATTTTCGGTTGCCAACACGCCGCCAATCGGTAATCCATAGCCCGAATGCGCATCGGGCATCAGCGCGCCCGCCCGCGTGACGGGCAATTTCATCGCCACGTGCATCTGATGTAAGGCTTTTGCATCAATATATTCCGCGCCAAAAATATCAAATGGCAAGGCATTTTTCAACAAATCGGGGCGTTCGTGGTCGGTGGGTGGTTGCGGCTTTATTTTTTCGGCGATTTTCCCCAAAATCTCGTCGTCCCACAACGTTTCGGGCGCGTCCACCAATTGTTGCAACATGGGTTCGATGGTTTCCCATGTTGCATGTTTGTAATGTTTTTCAAAAACGGACATCGCTACGCTGACAGCCGCATTTTGAGGAAAACCCATGGCGATGAGCTGTTTTGGCTCTAATTTTAACTTTGCCATAAAAAAATATAAATTTAAATGAATGATTTTTTGTTGAAAATTGCCGACGAGACATAAAAAAAACATCTCGCGGCACAATGGCGCGAGATGTTTCTCTTTTAGGCTACCCCCCAGTATATTCGGTCAAAAATGTCGAATTTTTTTGGAGGAAAGTCTAAATATTTTCGAGTTGAAAATTTTTAATTTAAACAAATTCCTTTTTTCGATTCTTTTTTTAACCTTGCTGAAACAGTGGCACAGAGACATCTCGCACACGCAAAATCTAATTTGCGATTGCCCAACGGACGATATGCCCGTTCTTGCGATGTTATGTTACTGATGAAAAGCATGACTAAAAAAAAGAATTAAAAGATGAAAAATAATAATGTGAACAAAATCTTTAACATCATTTTGACGAAAAGATGCGCAAAGGTATCAGTTTTTTTTTCAGATTTGCAAGTTTTTTTTTCAAAAAAGGATAAAAAAACTTTTTTTGAATGAAAAAACAGCCCCCCCCCAGTATAAAACACCGTTTTAATACGTTGAAGGCGATAAAAAAAAAATACTGTTTTTTTGCAATTTTTTTTTATAAAAATTTGGTTGATTTGTAAAAAAAACAGGCAGAAATGTCATTAGAAATAAATATTTTACTTAAATCACGTTTTTTTTCGTTTTTTTTTGAAAAAAAATGGTGGAGTATCAGAAAACGGGTGTACATTTGCGGCATGATTCGTTCTTTTAATCGAAATAGCGTTTTGGGATACCAGTACTATTCATCTTTTTGGAAGTTTCATGTATTAAGTTTTTTTTAAATTTTTTTAAACATTTTTTTAAGATGAATATTTTTGTTGCGAAGCTCAACTTCTCTACAGATTCAGACGGATTGCGTCAAGCTTTTGAAGCTTTCGGTGAAGTTGAAAAAGCAGGTGTTATTACAGACCGTGAAACTGGTCGTTCAAAAGGTTTTGCTTTTGTTGAAATGCCAAATGATGACGAAGCTATGGCTGCAATCAATGGTCTCAATGAAACTGAATTAGATGGTAGAACCATTGTTGTAAAAAAAGCTGAACCGCGCGAAAGCAATGGCGGCGGCGGCGGCGGTAATAGAGGTCGTTTCAACCGCAATGGTGGCGGTGGTGGTGGCGGATATGGCGGCGGCGGTGGAAACAGATGGTAATCTGACCACTTCAACTGTTGTATTACACCAATAGATAAGTTGAAATCCAAAAATAAGGACGACTCAAACGAGTTGTCCTTATTTTTTTTTGATTTTTTTTGATTTTTTTTTAAATTCTTTTCAGAAAAATATCAAAATTCCTTCAAAAAGCGGATTTATACTGGGGGGGGGCATTTTTTTGCTTGAAAATGGTCAATTGTCTAATTTTAACAAACAATCTTTCAAAAAAAGCGGTTCGTTACCCACCAAGTAACGTCCATAAAGCAGCTCTTTTTGCTCAACGACTTGATATTTTATCCGCAAGTCATTCCAAAAATCGTTTCCAAACACCCAACTTGCATAATTGGCGGCATAAATTTTAGGCGAAATAATTTGCTTGGTCACGCGACTTTGTTCGGCGCAATCGGCAGAAAAACTGGGCGTTCGCGCAATAAAAATCATCGGAATCTTTGCGCTTTCTGCAATTTTGAAAAACATTTTCGGCGATTCGAGATATTGCAAAACGCTGTTGAACAGCAAAATATCGGGCGAATATTCAACAATGGCGGTTTCCAAGTCGTATTCAAATTTCAAAATGTCTTGTTCAAATTCTTTTTTTCCAATTTCGACAAAATGTTTTTGCTCGACGACGACCCAATTTTCGAGTTCAATATTTTCGTTTTTCCAAAAAGATTTATTTTGAAAAAACGAACTGCCCAACGCGCCGCCAAAATCCAAAACAGTCAATTTCGTTTTGTCGGGGTTGTTTTCATGACATTTTTTCAACACCTGCAACAAATCTACATCTGCTTCGGGCGTTTGAAATGCCATTCCGTCACGTTCAAAAGCGGCTTTTTGGTCGCGCACGAGGCGCGTGGCAGCGACCACTTTCTGAAAAATGGTGTCATCAGCATAACCCTTGCAATCGTCGGTTGCGGCTTGCCAAGTTGGATAGTTTCCAAACCAACCACTTTTTTTTACATGTCTAAAATATTGATTCAATAAAAAATTATAAATCATAAAAATATTAATTTATTTTTCTTCTGATTTAATGACTTCCCAACGTTGACTCAATGAATCAATTTGGGCTTGGGTTTGTTTGGCGGCGAGTTCTGTTTGCGCCCATTTTTTCTGTTGTTTTTCGACAACGGATTTTGTGTTTTCCAAATTTTCTTTTGCTTGTTGCCATTTGAGGGCGAGTGCGTCTTTTTGTTGCGTCAACTCGGCTTCTTTTTGCTTCAATTTGGTTCTTTCGGCGGGTTTTGCGCGAGGCAATTGCGCGTAAAGTGCTTCGAGTTGCGCAATGGCGGCGGTTTCTTTGGCTGCCAAACTGGTTTTGGAGGAGTCGGATTTTGCGGCAACACGGCTGAGGCTGTCGCGCTCGGAACGTTGCCATTCGAGGCTATTTTTGAGGTCTTTTAGCTTGGTTTCGGCGGTTTCGAGTGCCAATAAAACGGCTTTACTTTTGTTTTGATGCGCATCTTTTTTGGCTTCTTTTTTCCAAAAAAACAAAGCGGCGAGCAACAAAACCAGCAATCCCAAGACGACAAACAAACCCTTTACATTAGATTTTTGAGCGGATTTTTGGGACAAATCTATGGGTTTTTGGAGGGCATATATTTCGATGTTTTCGATTGAAATGCCGTTTTTTATTTGGTTTCGGAGGGTTTCGAGGTCGTTTTCATCGGCTAACTGTGGTATATTTTCTTTTACGATTAGATATTTTTTATCCATTTTTTTCTATTTTTTTGCAAAAGTAACGTTTTTTTTCTAACTATTTTTTCAGAAAATGCTTAAAAACTTCTATTTTTTTTAAACCTTTGCGTCAATATTTAATTTTTTTGACAATTTGTTCGCCAATTTTATGAAGAAAAAAGAATGGTTTGCGGCTTGGTTTGATAGTCCTTTCTATCATGTGTTGTATCAAAACCACAGCGACGCGGAAGCGCAGCAATTTATGAACAATTTGCTGACGCATTTGGGTGCGCAACCGACGGCGCGTGCGCTGGATTTGGCTTGCGGAAAAGGGCGACACTCGCGCTACATGGCGACCAAAGGCTTGCACGTGACGGGCGTGGATTTGTCGGAAAATAGCATTTCATTTGCGCAAAAATCTGAATCTGAAACGCTCGAATTTTATCAACACGACATGCGTAAAGATTTTAGGATTAATTATTTTAATTATATTTTTAACCTTTTTACTTCTTTTGGCTATTTTGACGACGACCGCGACAATCTTTCGACCCTAAAAAGCGTTGAAAAGGGCTTGGATACTGGGGGGGGGACATTTGTGTTAGATTATTTTAATGCGGAATATGTTCGACAGATTTTGAAGCCCAAATACCACCAAACGGCAGGCGGAATTGAGTTTTTGATTCAAAAGAAAATAGAAAAAGGATATATTTTTAAAACGATAAAATTTGAAGCGGACGGGCAAAAATATCGTTTCCAAGAACGGGTTCGATTGTTTGAATTGTCGGATTTTGAACAACTTTTTGCCGCCGCAGGACTGAAAATTGTAGAAAAATTTGGAAATTATCAGCTTGATGCCTTCGACTTGGGGCATTCGCCGAGATTGATTTTGGTGGCAGAAAAGATTAAAAAATAAGAAATTCCATGCACGATTTTTGAAAATTTTAAAAATAAAAAATATGAAAAAATATTGTTTTGGAGCGGTTTCGTTGTCGTTGTTGGCCAGCCTCGCGCCCATGTGTGGCGTGCAGTCAACGGAGAAAAAAGTAGAAAAAATGACAGAAATATCTGATGCGTCACAAACCCCTTATCAACTCGACGCACCCGACCAATCCTTTAATTTATCGGCGGATTTGAACGAAATTTCGGGACTTTCGCTTGCCTCAAATGCCGACGAATTGGTTGCCATTCACGACGAATTGGGCGAATTGTTTTTCATCAGCAAGAGAAATGGGGCGTTGTTGCGCCGTACAAAATTTGCAACCGACGGCGATTTTGAAGGCATCGAATTTGTAAAAGAAGCCATGTATGTGGTGAAAAGCAAAGGCACAATTTATAAAATTACAAATATTGGAACGACCGAACAACACGTCGAAAAAATAGCGACCGAACTTTCAAAAGCCGACAACATCGAAGGTTTGGGGTATAGTGCCGCCGAAAATGCGTTGTTGCTAGCAGGAAAGGGTCAAAAAGTTGGCGAAACCATCAAAAAAATCTATTTTGTAAGTCTCGAAAACTATAAAATCATCAACACATTGAGCATTTCATTGACGGATTTTAAGAATTTTTTGAAAGATAAAACGAAAAAACGTTACGAAAAATTAAAATCAGATTACGACGAAGCGACGGAAAATTTGGAATTTGGACCTTCGGCGGTGGCTTTGCACCCGATTTCTGGCGAGTTGTATATTTTGTCGAGCATCAATAAATTGCTGTTGCGGACAGATAAAAAAGGAAAAATATTAGACATCGTGAAGTTAGACAAAAATATCCATCGGCAACCCGAAGGTTTGTGTTTTGACCGCGACGGCACGCTTTTCATCAGCAATGAATCGAAAGACGGCAACGCGCCACAATTGCTTGTCTTCAAACCGCTTGGAAAATAAAATTAATTTTATTTATAATTATTTGATTATCAAATTTTTATAAAAAAATACCCCCCCCAGTATCTAGCCAATAATTTAGGCTAAACAGCCATAAAAAAAAGTCATTCAACTTCTTGTCGAAGTGAATGACTTTTTTATTATTCAACTGATAGATTTTTTATCTATGAATTTGAATATATCCAGTGTATAAAAACCCTTTTTGTGGGTCTCTGATGCAGCAGAAATAGGTTCCGTCTGGCAAATCTTTGGAGTTACCGTTCCATTTTCCGATAAATCCGTTGGTGATGTTGTTTTGATATTCGAAAGTAACAAACACTCTTTCGCCCCAACGATTGAAAACGGCAACTTCTGCCTGCGGATAATTTTCGATGCCATCAATTTGTAACCATTCGTTTTTGGCATCGCCATTTGGCGAGAAACCTGACCAAACTATCAACGAATCGGAACATTTTATGGTCAATCTAACCACCGCCGTATCGCAACCAAAGTTGTTACAAATGCGATAGAAGACCGAATCTTTTCCACAATAATTGTTGTCAGGAACATAAATCAATTTTCCATCAATCGAAATCGTCGCCAAACCATGTATCGCAGCCGAAATGAGTTCGGGTGTCCGTGCGCCTCGCGTGGTGTCATTCAATAATATTTCAATATTGCGCGGCGTATTTTTTTGCACAATGGCGGTATCTGTAATTGCAACTGGCAAGGAATCTAATGGAATCATACTGCTACAACTGACGTTGATGCGCACAATGGCGGTGTCGCAACCCACGCGATTGCAAATTTTGTAAATCAGCGAATCTCGACCACAGAACAGCGAATCGGGGCGATAGACAATGCGTCTTGTCACCGTATCAATCGAAGCCGTTCCACCACGTGGCGGCGTGACGATGACAAACGAATCAAGGCGCGTTGCAGTTCCTAAATTCAGTGTATCATTTCCTAAAACATCAATGTTTAAGGTCATGCGTCTTCCTCCCAAAATGGTATCGAACACCGCAACTGGTGGCAATGCCCGTGCCGTATCACAACTTACGTTGATGCGTACAATGGCGGTATCACAACCAAATCGGTTACAGATTTTATAAATCAAGGAATCGCGTCCACATGAATCTGGACGATAAACAATTCGTCCGTTTATGGTATCAATGGTTGCGGTTCCTCGCGTTGGTCGCGTGACGATGACGAATGAATCAAGTCGCGTTGCAGTTCCCAAATTCAAGGTGTCATTCGCTAAAACGTTGATATTCAATGGTG
>JBJOPA010000259.1:0-3895 GCA_046051005.1 Bacteroidota bacterium | reverse complement strand
GATGTTTTTTCTATACATTAATGACTTAATTTGTCTAATGTATAAAGTATTTTATGTAAAGAACAAATGAAAAGACACTTAAATTTCACAAAATCAGTAATATGCATAACGTCAATTTTACAAACATTTGACTTATCGATGCCATAATCGCCTCAAAAAAGGCGATTATACTGGGGGGTAGCCCTTTTTCTTAAAATCCGATAGATTTTAGACCCAAACCTGTTTTTTGAGGCAAACCGAACATCAAATTCATATTTTCGACCGCTTGACCCGATGCGCCTTTCAAAAGATTGTCAATCATGCTGATAATCAAGGCTTTATCACCTCTTTTTTCTACAAAAATGACACATTTATTGGTTCCAACGACTTGTTTTAAATCTGGATTGGCGGTCGCAACGTGCGTAAAGGCGGCATCTGCGAAAAAATCTTGATATAAACGTTTCAAATCGCTTTCACAAAGGCTTGTTTTCGTATAAATACTTGCAAAAATGCCGCGTGAAAAATTGCCACGCATGGGTAAAAAATTGATTTCATGGTCAAAATTTTCTTGCAAAAATGTTACCGATGCCCCAATTTCTTTCAAATGCCGATGGCTAAATGCTTCATAAATTGACAAATTATTGTTTCTCCAACTAAAATGTGTCGTTGTGGTTGGCTTTTGCCCCGCGCCCGTCGAACCCGTAAGCGCGTGTACGTGAACGTCGTCCGACAACGCGCCCGTCGCCGCCAACGGCAACAAACCCAACTGAATGGCGGTCGCAAAACAACCGGGATTGGCTACGCGCCGTGCCGTTTCGATTTGCGACCGATTGAGTTCTGGCAATCCGTAAACCCAACCAGATTCTGTCGCCGAAGGGTTTGCTCCCCAACGAAAATCTTGTGATAAATCAATGATTTTCAAGGAATTAGGAAATGTGTTTTCACTAATAAATTTTTTTGCATCGCCATGTCCGACGCATAAAAAAAGCACATCAACGGCATTAAAATCCATCGAATCGCTGAAAACTAAATCCGTTTCGCCCAGCAAATCGGTGTGAATTTGCCAAATTGGATTGCCCGCATTGCTGTTGGAATGCACAAAAACCACCATTGCGCCCGCGTGATGCAGCAAAATACGCAACAATTCGCCCGCCGTATAACCCGCGCCGCCGACGATTCCCACTTTTACTATTTTTTGCAAAGGAAAATATGAGTTTACAATCAATAGATACGTATCAATTGTTTGAAGAAAAAAAATAGGGTTGATAATTAATTTTTAGTCAAATATACTGGGGGGTAGCATTTTTTGAACGGATTTGGTTCAAAAAAGTTAAAAATTGAATAATTTTTTTAATTTTTATAAAAAGAAAATCAATGTCTAATGGAATGATTTAACCCTGCGAGTTGAATGGCTTGCGAGATTTCGAGTGCGAGTTTTGGGTCTTTTTCGAGTGCATTTCCGACCACAATCACGTCTGCGCCTGCTTTTGCGCTTGCATAGGCGCGTTCAGGCGTGCGAATGCCGCCGCCCACGATAATCGGAACTGAAACGCCCTTTGCCACCGCCGCAATGACGGCTTCTGGAATTGGATTTTTCGCGCCGCTTCCTGCGTCGAGATACATAGTTTTGAGTCCCAAAAATTCGCCTGCCAAAGCGGTGCAATACGCAATTTCAGGTTTGTCGGCAGGAATGGGTTGGGTGTTGGAAATATAAGATGCGGTGGTTGGCTTGCCGCCGTCCACCAAAATATAGCCTGTCGGCATCACTTCCAAGCCGCTTCGTTGGAGTGCGGGCGCGGCGAGGACGTGTTGTCCAATCAACAAATCTGGATTTCGACCCGAAATGAGGGACAACAACAAAATGGCATCTGCATTCGGATTGATTTGTTGTGGGCTGCCCGGAAACAAAATGAGCGGCAAATTGGTGTGTCGTCGCAAGGTTTCGAGGCAAAATGTCATTTGGTCGTCCACGACGAGACTTCCGCCCACGAAAAAATAGTCCACTTGCGCCTCTTTGACCCAATGGACAATGCTGTCGAGATTGTCTAACCGCATTTCATCGGGGTCAATCAGGACGGCAAACTTTTTTCTTCCTTGTTTTTTGGCTTCGGCGAGCGAATTCCAGACATTTTTTTTCATCAAAACCTTTGAGATTGTATAATTCCAGCTTGTTGCCCCGTTATTTTTATTTTTTGTGGAAAAAATTTGAAAGAATTGAAAAAAAATAGGTGGCGCAAAGATAGAATTTTTTCACAAATCAACGCTACTTCTGATTTAAAAGTACTCATTTAGAAGCGAAATTTTACCAATATGTGACGCGATAAAAGAAACAAAAGCACGTTTTAGGTTCAAATATAGACTTATTTCTTAATTTTTTTTACTTTCGTATTCAAAAAAAAATCTACTTCCCTCTTTCGGGAGGATTTGAGGGGGGATAATACTGGGGGGGCATATTTTTATCAAACCAAACCTGCCATTTCGCCCAATGCGCCCATTTTCATCGAAAAACGAGAGACATGAAAAAACGGACTGGCGGGAAATAGTTGTGCTATAAAATCGGTCAAGACCAATGTAACTGCCATCATGTCGGCTTTTTCGGGCGGAATTTTTCCTTCGCCAACGATTTCTTCGGGCGTTTTATAAATCAAATCGTTATAAAATCGGTAAAAATCATCCAACAACATAGGATAATGGACGGGTTGATTGCCCGTTAACATATGTACAAATAAATCAGTTGTACCAGAAGCCATCGCCCAATTTTGCGGTCGAAAATCTTCGATTGCTTGCACGACGGGGCGCAATTCGTGGTTCAAGAACTGATAAATATCGCCAATTTGCTGGTCTGTGATGATGTCGGTGGGCTGAAAACGTTGTCTCAAAACGGCGACACCGACTTCAAAACTTTTTGCCCACCACATTTTTTCGGGTGTTCCGACAATAAATTCGACGCTTCCGCCGCCTACGTCAATCATCAAAACGGGCAAATTGTGTTCGTAAATGGTATGCGGCAACCCCATTTTCATGCCTTTGTAAATCAACGCCGCTTCTCGGTCGCCGCTAATGAGTTCGATTTGAATGCCCGTTTTTTGCCGAACGGTTTCGATAAATTCGGCTCCATTTTCGGCGCGTCGCAACATGGCGGTTCCGATGGCGAGCGTATTTTCGACTTCGTGGGTTGCCAAAATATCGGCGAAACTTTGCATGGCGGCGAGTCCACGCGCAAAGGGCGCGGCTCCGATTCGATGCAATCCGTCGGCAGCCAAGAGGAGTTCAAAGTTTTTTTTATAGACGATTTCTAACTTTCCCGCCGCATTTTGGGCGGCAATTTGGAGTCGAAAACCATTGGTTCCCAAGTCAATAACGGCTTGTTTTTTCATTTTTCGGACATTTTTTTAAGCGATATGACCGTTGTCCAAAATTTCTAATTGCGTTATTTTTGAGGTATTTGCATTATAATTTTTTTCATCGTCAGCCAATCCTTCGGCGGCGTAAATGGTAAAATCGTCTTTGATGGTGGCAATCATTTTGCTCACTTTTTCGTTCACCACGCGCATGCCTGCGATGGCGCGCTTGTCGAGCATTGCCCCGTTTTTGGCGTAGGTTGCCAACACATAATCATAATTTAGCAAGCCTGCTTTCCAATAAACGACGGCAACAAATGGCGACTTTTTTTCTTTTTCAGGCAACTGAAAACAGGGAATATATTCCGTAAAATCATCAACTGTGGTAGCTTCGTAACGCGAAATGAACTGCTCGATGACCGTACTCGGCAGGGCGTGATTTTCTTTTGAAAAATCGTGTTGCATCTCGTCCGAAATCGTAAACGGCAAGGCGATTTTTGGAAAAAATTTGAGGAAATACCCAAATTCGGTCTTCAAATTTTTATCTGAATTTTTATCTGAAATTTTATCTGACA
>JBJOPA010000258.1:0-15261 GCA_046051005.1 Bacteroidota bacterium | reverse complement strand
CAGGCGTTTTTGGCGGCGAGATTTACGAAATCTTAAAGATTTCATAAATCTAACCCCATATGTTATGACAAAATAATTTCATTCAAATCCTTAACTAAACAACATTGCCCCCCCAGTATCCGATGGCTTTTTTAGGTTTTTTTTGAAAAAAAATTTTTGTTTTTATCAAAATTCGTTTTCCATGTTTTGCTTTGATATTTTTCTAATACTCCAATTTTCCATTTTTAAAAAATTTTATAAAACGAAAAAAAAACGCCCCCCCCCAGTATATTTGCCATTTTTCGGCGATAAAAAGAAAGCGACCCTGCCGTTTGGCAAGGTCGCTTTTTATGTTGCGATTTTAGGAAACGAATTATTGTTTCACTAATTTTGCAATTACACTTCTATTATCTGCGGAAACTCTGACGATATAAACCCCTGCTGGTACGTCGTTCATATCGAGGTCAAAACGACCTTGCGAAATTTGACGACGCGATTCAGACCAAATGGTTTGTCCCATCAAATTGACGATTTCAACTTTTGCATCAACTGCTTTCGCAAATTCAACATCTAACACAGCATTGTTTGTCGTCGGATTCGGTGCAATTTTGAGACTCGCAATCGTAGCCGTTGGGTCAATGGTTCCAATGGTTCCAGTTACGGTTACGGTAGTTGAATCTTTACAACCACGTGCATCGGTCACGACTACGGTATAAATCCCCGCAGGAAGTGCGCCGATACTGTCCGTCGTTCGTGTGTTGTTCCAACGATAAGTAAACGGAGGCAAACCATTGGTTGGTGTTACTGCAGCTGTACCGCGAGATTGACCTTGTGGCGTATTATTGAATCGAGTAGCCAATCCAAAATTTGGCGCACAAGAGATGAAATTGATGTTATCAATGTCAAAATAATAATCACCTGTTGTTCCACGAATAGCTACAAAACGCAAGCGAATAATACGACCAGCGGCTGCCGCCAAAGAGACTTTGCGGCGTACAAAAAGAGTACTTGGATTGTGATTTGCTGACGTTACGAGGTCAGCAGTTCTCCAAACGTCTTCACAATCAAAAGCGTATTGTACCAACACAGAGTCTGTACCCAATATAGTTGCCGTTGCTCCCGAGAAATTGACGAAACGATATTCATAACTCACGGAATCGGTTGTTCTGATTACTCCAAATTTATTGGTTTGCATTTCAAAACGCGCCAAAGCTGTAAACAGATTACGGTATGCGATACCACCATCAGATGGAGAAGCACCGCGTGTACCAAAGGTCATTGGTGTAACGGCGGTCCAGTTCAAAGGCAATCTCAAATCGTTGAAATTGTAAGAACTGAACGTGCCAATTGGTACCTGCACATTGTATTTGAACATCATCGTATCGTTTGCACGAATGCTATCACCAGTGGTTGTAATCCAAACTTTAACGTCATGGCTACCCAAACCAGTAGAATTGAATGTGGTATTGAAACGATAAATAGCAGTACGATTCGGCAAAACAGAGAGACCTGTGATAGTTTCAGAAACCGTTGCACCACCATCAACAGAGTAATTGACGACAAAACTGCTCAATGTGGTATCGCCTGCGTTGGCGAAAGTTACAAAAAGCGAATCCGTAGCCGAACCACAAATAGAGATGTCTTTTTTACGAATGCCCGACAATGCCATGTCAGTCGTTGAACGAGTACCAATAAATACGTTGTCAAAAGCAAAACCATCAGCAGTATTGGTGAAGGCATCTGTACGATAGCCAATTCTGATGCGGACATTGCTCTGTCCTGCGGTACCTGTCAACATATTTTGCGCATAACGCCAGTTTGGTAACCAACCTGCTGTTGTTGTAGCAATACCTGCCCAAACTGGACGAGAAATAGCTGTAATCGAGTCGTTATACCAGTTGATACCCGTGTTGCGCGTACCGATTCTACGCCAGTTGACACCGCCGTCTGTGGAGACTTCAGCAAATGCACCATCGGTTACTACTGGGCTATGTACGTTGATAGCCATGCCCAAACGTGGGTCAGAAGCAAAAGAAGAGAAATTTAAACAAGGTGATACCACGTAGCTATATTCGCTATTGTTGTATGAACCTGCGGGCAAAGTTGTCCAAGCATTGAGACCGCTTGCTGCATTGTTAAAGAATGGACCATTTGGCGTTGCCAATGCCCAAGTGGAGTTGCCCAAAGAATCTGAAACCGCCCAAGAACCATTGCCAGTCTCAAACGTTTCGATGTAAGGGAACGTTGCAATCGTAGCAGGACGAAGGAAATTCAAGACAGTTGTATCGTTTCTACGGTTAATATCAGTAGCAACGGTTACCCATGCGCTAACGGTATTGTTACCTGAAGGAACACTTGCAATCGAAGTTGTAAAATTATAAACTCGTGATGCACCCGGTGCGAGTGCCCAACCTGTTACATTTTCTGAAACCGTTGCACCTGCATTGAGGCGATAGTTTGCGGTAAACGTACGCATGGTATCTATGCCCAAATTGCTGATATTTAAACGAACTGAATCTGTTGCACCTAAACAACCCGTGTTCCAACGGCTTGCAGAAACTGCCTGTAAATCTACACGTGGACTAGTCGAAATTAAGAAATTATCCATTGCAAATCCTTCAAATTGTACCGACGCATCAGAACGGAACGCGAAACGCAAACGACAGTTCGGTCGTCCAGTTACACCGCGCAACACGTTTGATGCAGTGCGCCAAGCAGTGTTGGTACGGTTGCCCCACATCGAACCATAAACAGCTATAGAGTCAGCATACCAGTTCAAACCAGTGTTGCGCGCACCTACGCGAGACCAAGTAGAACCGTTATCGGTAGAAAGTTCTAACCATGCACCATCGAAACCAGCTTCTGCATCAAGGCGATAGTTGAAACTCACGTTCGGGTCAGTCGCAAGGCTTGAAAAGTCCAAACACGGAGAAACCAAATAGCTCAATTCATTCGTATTGTACAAAAGGTCGCCAGTTTTCCAAATTTTGCTACCCCCCAGTGTTGTGTTCATTACAACACCAGTTGCACCGCCCAAACGCCATGAACTATTGGCACCATTCGTGTACCAAGTATCGTCACCCGCTTCAAAATCTTGATAATACGGATAACTTGCTACGGTTCTAGAACGAACTACTGTGTAGCGGAACGTATCATTGGAAATAACGCGGTCATTTGCTGCTTCTAACCAAACCGCAATGTTATAAGTTCCTGTATTAGGAAAAGATGCCAACGTATAGAACGGATAAGTCCGAACTGAATCTCTTGACAAAACGCCTGTCACATAACTGTAAATCGTATCCTCTCGGCTCGACAACGGCGAAACCACACCATTAACACTATAACGAATGCGGAAAAGAGATTGAGGATAAGCACCATTGTTACGAATTGTAATACGTAATGTATCACTCGTCGTATTACAGCCAATAGGAGCAACATTGAAAGGCAATGCCTCCAACTCAACTGCCCAAGGCGTTGCAAAACTACCGCTGGTCACCCAAGGCGAAGTGTCGCCAGGTGAGCAAATGGAACGAACTGCCCAAAAATAATTTTTCTTTTCAAACAAATTCGTGATTGTGGTTGAAGTGTCAATGTCAACCAATTGTCGCCATCTTGGATTGCCTGCAATAGCAATTGTGTCATAACCCACTTGATATTTTAGGGGTGCGGGAACTGACAAAGACGGTCTCCAACTCAAATTCGCAAAAATGCCCAAAGCATTATTTCCACGAACTAAGTCTGTTGACAAAGGCGCATTGGGCGCACGACATGCAATCGCGCAACTCACAATACTGCGCCATGGATTCGTCCAAACTGGTGATGTTGTGATGGGACGACCAGAATCGAACACCACGTTGCCATTGCGGTCAAACATCGTGAAACGAATCTCATTTTGGAAGCCGCCCATTGGCACATAACGCGCCACCAAAGAGTCTCCAATACGAACACGAATGTCGTAGAACTGAACCGAATCCGCAGACGAAAACGGGATTTGGTCAATGTGCGTGTACGGTACCTCACTGTTGTTCCCAAAACGAACAAACAATTGAGATGCGTCCCAGTCATCGCCAAATGAGTCAAAAATTCGCAAACGATAGAAACAGCTATCCGCCGCCGTTTGCGCCTTACCTTCTGTTGCCATCGCCATAAACATCGGCAACATCAAAAGTAAACTCCGAAAAAGAGTAGATTTTAGAAATTTCATAGGCATTCTTTTACGATAAATCCTAATTTGAATGAATGTTTTTCAAGCCTTACTTTAAAACTTACAGAAAAACTGATAAAAGTTTTGACAAATTTTTAAGGTCAAATATAGTGAAAAATTGAATGCAAAATACAATTATTCATAAAAAATTACTCATTTTTTACAGAAAACACATACGCACACACCACAACTTTTCATGCCACTAAACCTCGTTTCAAAAAAACACGCCAAGATAGATAATATTTTAAAAAAAATACTAACTTTTGGTTATCTATTTTTATTTTTTTTTAAACCCATAAAGTTTTATAAAAAATATAAATTTTCATAAAAATGATTACCCCCCAGTATCCAACCCATTTTTAGACGTTTTTAGACGCTAAATTGAAAAAAAAATAACTTTTTTTAAACAAAGATGACCATTTATTGTTAAAGTTTTTGCACCTTTGCAAACCGTTTTGTTAAACCTTTTTTAGGTTTAGTCGTCATTTTATTCAACAAAACAAAATAAAAAATCCGATTTTTGTCAAACGAAATCGTACAAATTAGTAACCTAACGTGGCAGTTTATTCTATCAAAGATTTAGAGAATTTGTCGGGCATCAAAGCGCACACGCTTCGCGTGTGGGAGCAGCGTTATAAACTAATCGAACCTTCGAGAACAAAAACAAACATCAGATTTTATGAAGACCATCAACTAAAACTCGTCCTAAATATTGCAATTTTGAACCGAAACGGATTCAAAATATCAAAAATTGCAAGCATGAATCCGCTCGAAATAGAGGACAAAGTCGAGACAATCGCTGACGTAAATTTTTCATACGACACCCAAGTTGATGCCCTCAGCTTGGCGATGATGAATCTTGACGAATTGCAATTCGATAAAATACTTTCGACCAATATTAGAGAATATTCTTTCGAGCAAACCATGACGGAACTCGTTTTTCCCTTCCTCGACCGCCTCAGTTTGATGTGGCTCGCAGGCTCGGTGACGCGCATACACGAGCATTTTATTACCAATTTGTTCCGCCAAAAACTAAACGCCGCCATTGACGCAGAACCCATTGCAACGCATGTCGATTGTAAGAAATTTCTGTTGTATTTGCCCGAAGACGAACCCAACGAATTGATTTTACTTTTCATGCATTATTTGCTGAAAGTACGCAAATTTCGCGTCGTTTATCTCGGCATACAGATTTCGCAAAATGATGTCATGCAGGCAGTCGCTGCTGCTAAACCCGACTTTGTTTTTTCGGTACTCAACGAAAATATGCCCCGCCAATCGGTTCGCCAATACGTCGAATCTTTGTGCCGACAAAATCCCGAAACCCACTTTTGGTTGACGGGTTATCAACTTTTCATACACAATATCGAATCAAATTCCCAACTTTCTGTCATCGAAAATTTGGGCGAAGTGGTCGAAAAATTAGACGAAATGAAACAACGAAAGTTCAAAATCTAATTTTCGGCTAAAAAAAGCACCCCCCCAGTATAAAAGCTCAAAAATCAATATTTTTGATAAATTTTTATAAAAAAAATATATAAAATATTGATTTTATAGAGATTTTAAAAATTTTAAAACGCCCTTTTTTTCAACGATTCTTCTTCTTTTTTTCGCATCAGTTCTTCTTCTGCCTCCGATTTGTCGCCGTAACCGCACAAATGCAATACGCCATGTATAACAACTCGATGTAATTCGTCGGTAAAAGAAACCCCAAAGTCTTTGGCATTGTCCGCCACCCGTTCTACGCTGATGTACATTTCGCCCGCCACCGTTTCCGTATCGTCGGCAAGTGGAAAAGTGATGATGTCAGTAAGCGTATCGTGGTCAAGATATTCGACATTTATTTTATGCAAAAAAGCGTCAGAACAAAACACGTAACTCAATTCGCCCATCGTTTTCCCTTCGTCCGCTACAATTTTCTGAATCCAATTTTCCACCGCATCGGCGTTTTGAAGTTCAAAATCAGTGTCATCATAATCAAAAAAAATACCTTGCGCTTGCGCTTCGGTGTCGTCAAAAGGAAAATTTGGGAAATCCATTACTTTTTTATTTTATTTTATCTCAATTTTTTATGCAAAAGTTGTAATATTCTATGACTTTTCCACTATTTTTTTTTTCATTTAAAAATCATTCACACACGAACACTGGTAGAAATGTCTTAATTTCGTCATTTTTTGATTCAATTGCCGTTAAATTTTAAATAATGTGCGACAAAAATAAATAAAATAAATCTTTTTTTAAAAAATGCTACTAATTTTGCCCAAATTATAGAAATGATTTTCCGCATTTCTGTCCAACAAATCTCAAAAAAGGGAACATTATTGTAAAAAAGATTTTAATAAGTCAAAAAAAAGACTACACACCCAGCTTCGATGAATAAAAACCTTATTTTTTTAATTTTCATTGCCTTCACGTACACGAGTGCGTGGGGTCAAACCTCAAAATTGCGAGAAAAAGCAGCCGAATTGAGCGACAATCGCCAGTTCAGCCTCGCTTTTGACCTTTGGCAACAATACGTCGCCCAAAAACCTACCGATGCAGACGCGCAAATGCAACTCGCTATCGCCGCTTTTCACATCAATAAATTGAGCGTCGCGCAGTCGCAAATCGCACAACTCATCGAAAATGCAAAAGGGACGACTCAAAAACTCCCCCCCCCAGTATATTTGTACGAAGGACGCATTGCGCAGCATCAACTCGACTTCAAAAATGCCATAAAAGCCTATAAAAACTTTCTGCGAAACGCCAAAAGTGACCACCCCGAACGCAGAGCGGTCATCGCAGATTTGCAACGTTGTGCAACGGCGCAAAAGATTGTTTTGCAACCTGACATTGCGCTTGTGGAAAATTTGGGCGAAGGCTTGAATTCCAAAGGTGATGATTTTGCGCCTTTGCAAAGCCCCAACTACGACGATAAAATTTATTTTTCCTCTGCCCGCGAAAACTCGGAGGGTGGTTTGCGCAATGAAAACGGTTTGCCCGACGAAAAAAATGGGAAACAAACCGCTGATATTTTCAGCGCGGAAATTGACGGCGCGGATTGGACAACACCGCAACCGCTCAATTCTGAACTCCTCAAAACGCCGCGCCATGAAATTTTGCTCGACTTTGCGCTCGAAGGAAAAGTAATGCTTTTTTTCAAAGGAATGACCCGTTTTAGCGGTGATATTTTGGTGGATACCTTCAAAAATGAGGGCGAAACCAGAAGCCTTTTGTCAAATTTTGATGCGCCCGTTCGCGCCAGCGAAGGCGACAATTCCATGTTTTTGTTCAACGATACGACGCTCATTTTTGCGTCGCGTCGCGCAGGAGGTTTTGGCGGTTTGGATTTGTACATCACCCAAAAAAGTAAAGAAAATAAGTGGAGCGAACCCAAAAATTTGGGCGCAAACATCAATTCGCCATTCGACGAAACGACTCCGTTCCTAGCAAAAAATGGTCGGACGCTCTATTTTTCGTCCAATAATTTAAGAACTTTGGGCGGTTTTGACGTGTTTTCAAGCAATTTTGACGAAAAAATGCTCGCGTGGCAAATTGCTCAAAATCTCGGAAAATCCATCAATTCTGCGGGCGACGAAACGCATTTTCGCCTCACACGCGATGGCGCGAAAGCCTATTTTGCATCTTCGCGAAAAGATGGTTTGGGCGAACGTGACATTTATTTGGCAATTTTTTCAAAGTTGCGCGGCGCAGAACAAACGCCGTCCATGCCAACTTTGTTCAGCGATGTAGAAATGTTTAAAGCTGCCACCGAATTGGCGAAACAAGAAGAAATAAAAATATCAGAATATAATTTTTCTCCCATTTATTACGAAGGAGACGACGATATTTTACGCGGTGCAAACCTCCAAGAAGTGAAAAAAATGGTGGAAATGATGAAAAAATTTCCGAATACGAAACTCATTCTCACCGCGAATTGTGCCGAAGGCGACCGCCTGCATCTCGACATTTATTTGACGATGAAAAAACTTGAAAAATTAGGAAAATATTTGGTTGAAAATGGCGTAAAACGGGAAAACTTGCTTTTGAAAAGCGTCGGAAGTTCGTTCCCCATTGCGCGAGTGGAACTCGAAGGACAACCAAATTTGGCGGGCATTAGAATCAATCAACGCATTGATATTGCCATTTTCAACGCCGACCCGTTGCTGAAAACCACGACCGAAGAAGCCGTTGTTTCAGAATTTATGGTGGACAACACGGGAAAAAATATCAAAAAACATCAAAAAGGGTTGAGTTATAAAATTCAAGTCACTGCCACAAAACGCATGTTTGAAGGCGAATCGCTTACAAAATACGGCGCGGCGATGGCTGAAACCGTTGTCCCAATCGAAGGCGCAAACACCTACCAATATTCCGTCGGCTTGCTCACGTCGTTTGCAGAGGCGGAAAAAATGCGCAAACAACTCGTTGCCGATGGTGTAAAAGATGCTTGGATTGTGCCTTATGCAGACGGTTTTAGAATCAATTCGACCGAAGAAGCTAAAATTTTAGTAAAAAAATATGCCGATTTGCAAAATTTTATTGCAGTAAAACGCCAGCCATGATAAAATAATTTTATTTGTTAACATAAAACCAACACCCTAAAATGACAACTTTAGAATTTTTGAGAGAAAGTTTGCGCACCATTCAGACGACGGGTTCCGTCATGCCGAGTTCAAAATATTTGACCGAAGCCATGTTGAAACCCATTGATTTCGACCAAGCCCGCGTCATCGTTGAGTTGGGCGCAGGCGACGGCGTGTTTACAAAAGAAATTTTGAACAGAATGCGCCCTGACGCAATTTTAATCTGTTTTGAAATAAATGAAAAGTTTTGTGATTTATTGCGAAATAAAATTTCTGATACAAGGTTTAAATTGATTGAAGATTCTGCCGAATTGTTAGAGCATTACCTCAAAACGTATGGCTTTGAGCAAGCGGACTACGTCATTTCGGGTTTGCCGTTCATCGCGTTGCCCGAGGCGTTGGCAAAATCTATCGTCAGCGCGTGTTTTGAACGCTTGCGGTCGAATGGTTTGTTCATTCAATTTCATTATTCGGCGCACCCGCGTCGCTTCTATCGCCGCGTTTTTGGAAATTTGAAATTAAGATTTGTACCAATAAATTTTCCACCTGCATTCGTAATGATTTGCGAAAAGGGATAATGTGTTAAAACCAAAATCAAAATTTATGAAATTGCCTTTTCAAGCCACCCCCCCAGTATTTAAGTCCGTTTTTTTGCTTTTTTGCTTGGTTTTTGCCTTTTACAGTTGTGAAACAGAGGACAAAGAACCCCTAAAAACATATCCAGTTGTCCTCAAAACAGGTGCAGAACCTACGATTTTAGAGATTCCAAATTTCAGTTTCACCAATCAAAATGGCGAAATTGTTACCAATCAAACATTTGACAATAAAATATATTTAGCAGATTTTTTCTTCACGTCTTGCCCCACCATTTGCCCAAAAGTGAAGGCACAAATGAAGCGAATTTATGATGCGTTTGCCGATGAACCGCGTCTCGTTTTGTTGTCTCACACCATTGATCCCAAGCGCGATTCGGTCGCTCGGCTCCACAATTATGCTCAAAAAATGGGTGTAAATGATGCAAAACGTTGGCATTTGGTCACGGGCAGCAAAGATTTGATTTACAATATTGCACGATATTACAACAGCGTGGCGGTCGAAGACCAAACCGCGCCGGGCGGATTCGACCACTCGGGCTACGTCGTTTTGATTGACAAAAAACGACACATCAGAGCCATCGCACGCGGAACCGAAGCCGAAGATATGGACAGAATGATGAAAGATATTAAAAAATTATTGAAAGAATAAAAAAACTAATTTCTATAATTTTTGAAAAAATATTTTTGTTTTCAAAAAAATCCGTTTTCCATTTTCGGTGTTGATATTTTTTTAATCGTTTCTGTTCCAAAAAATCATAAAAAAAACACCCCCCCAGTATAAAAACAAAAAAAAGCGTCATCATTTCCGAAAAGAAATGACGACGCTTTTTTGATATAACAAAAAAATTACAAATAAGAAACCTTGAAAATATGAATAGGCGATTTGAACGGATTGAGGGCTACAAAATTCCAATCATTTGTCCAATTATATTTTTCGCCTGTCAACAAATCTTCGACCATTAAATTTGGATTTCCTTCGATATTTAAAAGATTTTTTGGCACTTCTACGAATCCCGATTGCGTGTTCAACGAATCCAAATTGGCGATACACCAAATCACATTATCATCAGTTTTTTTAATATAACTTAACAAATTTTCATTGTCTGTTTTTGAAAATTCGATGTTCCAAGTCGTTTGCAATGCGGCATTTTCCTTGCGCATTTTGTTCAAAAGGGTCATCAAATCGGTGATTCTGTTGCGTTCTGACCAATCATGCACTTTTATTTCATATTTTTCAGAATTGTTATATTCTTCTTTTCCATGAAACGAATCATTGTCTAAAAACTCATAAACAGGACCATAAACGCCATAATTTGAAGAAAGCGTTGCCGCCATCGCCAATCGAACAAAAAACATATTCGAGTTTGCGTTATGCAAATGAAATGGCAAAATATCGGGCGTGTTGGGCCAAAAGTTAGGGCGATAATATTCACGACTTTCGGTTTGCGTCAGCGTGTTCATATATTCCATAATTTCTGCCTTTGTCACCCGCCAAGTGTAGTAAGAATAGCCTTGCGTGAAGCCCACTTTTGCCAAACTTGCCATAATTTTTGGTCGCGTAAACGCTTCGGCGAGGAAAATAACATCGGGCGATTTTTTGTGAATTTCGGCGATACACCATTCCCAAAACGGAATCGGTTTGGTGTGTGGATTGTCCACGCGAAAGACCGAAATACCTTGTTCTACCCAAAATTCGACGATACTTTTCAGTTCGTCCCAAAGGTTTTTCCAATCTTCGCACTCAAAATTGAGTGGTACGATGTCTTGATATTTTTTCGGTGGATTTTCGGCGTAGGCAATCGTGCCGTCGGGTCGCCAAACAAACCACTCTGGATTTGACTTGATGTAAGGGTGGTCGGGCGCGCATTGCAACGCGAGGTCAAGTGCGATTTCGATGCCCGATTTTTTCGCTTCGCGAATCAATTTTTTATAATCTGACAACGTGCCAAGCGCAGGTTCGATGGCTTTGTGACCACCAAATTGCGACCCAATTGCCCACGGCGAACCGCATTCGCCCGCTTCGGCAGTCGGCGCATTGTTTTTGCCTTTTCGATTCACTTCGCCAATCGGGTGGACGGGCGGCAAGTACAAAACATCGAAACCAAGCTCCGCCACACGCGGAATTTGCTGGATTGCGTCTTTCAAAGTCCCGTGTTCGCCCGTTTTTGAGGCTGCCGAACGCGGAAAAAACTCGTACCAAGCCGAAAACGCCGCCAACGAACGTTCCACTTTCAACCGCAAAACGGGCGACGACGAAACGTGTTGCCGCATCGGAAAAACCTCGACCAAACGATGAAAATCGTCAGAACAAACAAACGCCACTGCATCGGCATATTTTTTCTTATCAGACAATAATTTTTCGGCGGCGACCAATTCTTTGGCTTCCGTTTTTGAATATTTGGCGGCGGTTTGTTGCAACCACGACGCGCCCAATTCCAGTTCCACCGACATGTGCTGACCCGCCTCGTGCTTTTTCAAAAAACCATGATGCCAAGTCGCCAATTGGTCAACCCATGCGTCAATTTTATATTCAAAAAATCCAGTTTCATTGCAATAAAAACGCGCTTCCCACGCATCGTTGGCGCGGGCTTGCATGGGGTAGATGTCCCATTTTTTGGCGTTGTCGGCTTTCACCATCACGGCGGCACACAAAACATCGTGTCCGTCGCCAAAAATATCGGCGCGAATTTCGACGGTTTCGCCAACGGCGCGCTTGATGAAATATTTGCCGCCCTCCACTTGTGGGCGAACGTTTTCAATAATCGTGCGATTTCTCATTTCGGTCGGTTGATTTTGTTATTGAAATGATTTTTTTCATTTAAAAATGCAAAAGTAAAATCTTTTTAGATGTCAAATACTGGGGGGCGGCTTTTTTTGAAATTTTTTTCCGTAATTTTGCCAATATTTTTAAAAAATAGCCACCCCCCAGTATTCCAACCAATTTTAATGCCTTTTTGAACTTTTTTTTGAAAAATATGCAGCAAGATTATTTAGAACGGACGTTGCGCAACCTCGCGTTGTTGTTGGCAAGATTGTTGAAGATGAAAGAATCGGGCGACGAAACCGCCGTGCGTGCGCAGATTGCGCTCGCGTGTGAGGTAAATTTGGGATTAAATTTTGACGAAATCGTGACCACCGACGACCTTTCCAACGTCGTGGCACACATCGAAACCTTTCAGGCAAACCAAATTCGGGAAGCAGAAATGATTTTTGACTTCCTCGTCGAACATCAATTAGACGATATGTCACTCGAAAACCTGCGCGTTTGTCAACTTCAATTGCAGGTTTCCAAAATGAAAATCAATAAAACGTTAGATTTTTTGACGATTCAAAACATCAAAAAAATATACAAAAATCTTCAAAATCCTACCAAATCCGTTCCCATTTCGTTGCAAAAAACACTCGAAAAGTCAAATATTTTTTAATGAAAAAGCCCGCCCGAATCGCGGATAAACCAAAGGATAACGGCAAATAATAGCGGTAAAAATGCGATTTGAATCAGCCAAATGGCAATCAAAAATATAATTGGCGTGACGGGAAACAGCATCCAAAACCACTCCGTTTTGCCCGAACCTTGCATGCGTGCGTGAATGGGGCTGTAAATCGCATGCAAAAATTGTTCGATGCGCATGGCAAAAAACAATTTGATATAAAAAATATCGTAAATGTCGCCGCGCATCGAGCGTTCGATGCCCGTTTTTCGTTGTTCTACGTCGCGGGCGATGCCGATTTTGTAGCGAAATAAGTAGCGCGTATTACCCAAAACATAAATATAACGATAGTCGAGTTTTGATTTCCAACTCATAATTGGTAAATTTTTTATAGAGAAGTTGTTAAAAACGGTTGATAAAACAAACAAAAAATAATATTTCGGCACAAAAATAATACAATTGTTTTAAATTTAAGTTTTTCGCAAAGTTTTTTCCATTTTTTTTTCGATAAAAATATGATGAAAAAATAAATTTAAGTAAACGACGTTTAAAATTTGGAAATGTGGCAAAAATGCCCATACATTTGCCACATATTTTTTACAAAAATAAAAATGCGGTATTTTCAAATTTTCAAAAAAATCAATATTTTGAATCTTTTATTTCCATATCCTTCAACATTTTCGATGGTTCGACCGCGCCGCAACGCTCGACCGCCGCGCCCTTGCGCGCAACGATAAATTTTTTCTGACGGCTTTTCGTTTTTAAAATATACGAAAGCAAAATATCTATCATCTTGGGATATTCGTCATACAAGCCTTTTCCAGTTTTTCCAATTTATTATTTTTTAAACTATTTTTTGAGTTGCCAAAAGTCCTTTTTTGTAAAAGATTTTTGCAGTGACGCAGTCTTGTTTTTTGAGTCTAATTTGGTAGAATATTTTCTTTTTTTGAAAAAAAATATACCCCCCCAGTATCCAAGCTCAAAAAAGGCTTTCAAGGTTAAAATCAATTAATTATCAATATTTTATAAAGATGAAACAACAACATTTGTCTGAACAAAAAGAAGCGGATACAGCAAAAAAAGTCGAAATTTTAGTCCTCATTTCGACTGAAAAGCATAACGAATATTCGCAATATATTTGCGACCTCATCGAAGCCTCTGCGCGGGTGCGCGGCACGGGCATTGCGAAGCGCGACCCTAAATATATTCAAAAAAAATTAGAAACGTCGCACGCTGTAATTGCCTTAGACGGGGCGCGTTTGGTGGGTTTTTGCTACGTCGAAACGTGGTCGCACGGGCGTTACGTGTCCAATTCGGGGCTGATTGTTGACCCCGAATATCGGCAATATGGCTTGGCGCGTCGCATCAAAAAAGCTGCATTTGACTTGGCGCGCAACCTCTATCCCGACGCAAAAGTGTTTGGCATCACGACGAGCGGACCTGTCATGAAAATCAATTCAGAACTCGGCTACATTCCTGTCACGTTCAGCGAATTGACGCAAGACGACGTATTTTGGCAAACCTGTTCGAGTTGTCCAAATTACGAAATTTTGCAATCCAAAGACCGCAAAATGTGCCTTTGCACGGGCATGTTGGCTCCCTCAAAAAACGAAGAAATGCGGCTAAAACACGAGCTTTCCGACCAAATTTTGCCGTCCAAACGTCCGAATACTGGGGGGGGCGAATTTAAGGTCGTCAAATTTAAGTTTTGATTTTTTGTTTGATTTTATTCCATTTTGGCAATAAAAATTGGTTGAAAAATGCCCTCTCTCAGTATTCTCTCTAATAAAAAACAATTTATTTATCCTAAATTTAAAAAAAAGTTTTAAAAAGGTTTCAAGTTTTAAAATTTTGCTTAATTTTGTGCTTTCTTTATTTCAAAATAAAATAAGAAAATAAAAGAATATAAAAAAACAAGAAAGTAAAACGGACATGATTCAACGATTACACATTCGCAATTATGCGATTATTGAGGAGTTAGACATTTATTTTTCTCCTAATTTGACCATCATCACGGGCGAAACGGGTGCGGGAAAATCCATTTTGTTGGGCGCATTGAGCATGATTTTGGGCGAACGCGCCGACACCAAAGTGCTATACAACCAACGTGAAAAATGCGTTATCGAAGGTTTTTTCACGATTGACAAATACGAATTAAAAACTTTTTTTGACGAAAACGAAATTGATTTTGACCCCGCCGAGTGCGTCATTCGTCGCGAACTTGCGCCAAGCGGAAAAACGCGCGCTTTCATCAACGACACGCCCGTCAATCTCAATACGTTGCGCCAACTCACGAGCGCGTTGGTGGATTTGCACCGCCAATTCGACACACTCGACATTCACGAAGTCTCGTTTCAACTGCGCATGATTGACGCATTGGCAGAAAATAATGCACTTTTAGCGGATTATCAAACCGATTTTAAACAGTTTTCTGCCGATAAAAAACGACTTGCCGACCTGCAATCCGAATCCGAACGCGCCGCAAG
>JBJOPA010000257.1:0-2580 GCA_046051005.1 Bacteroidota bacterium | reverse complement strand
TTTTGAGTCTATTTTCAAAAATCGTGGCTTTTGGGGCAAAAATACTGGGGGGGGGCAAAAAAGTGTTTTAAAAAATTTTAATTATCTTTGACAAATGCTTTTTGGAATTCGGAAGGCGATTGACCCGTCATTTTTTTGAAGGTCGCGTTGAAGGTAGATTTTGAGCCGAAGCCCGATTTAAAGGCTAGCCCCAAGATGTTGAGATGGGCATATTTGTTGGAAAGAAGCAATTTTTTGGCTTCTTCGACACGGTATTTGTTGACGAATTGGAAGAAATTTTCATTAAAACCTTCGTTAATTAAATACGAAAGGTCGTTTGAGGACATGGACATGAGGCTGGCTAATTTGGGCAAACTCAATTCATCGTCGAGATAGATTTTTTCTATTTCCATGAGTTGAATGATGAGCGTTTTGTGGGTTGTCAATTGTTCGTCTGAAAAGCGTTTTTGCTTGGTTGTGCTTTCGGGTTGCGCGTTTTCTTCGATAATTTCTTTAATATTTTCGATTTCTTTTTTTGAATATGGAAAAATTTCACCTTGTTGGTGGCTAAAATAAGCGATAATAAAAATACAAATAAAATAACATATACTTGAATAATTACTAAACGCATTCATGTCAAACAGCATGTCGCTCAACCAAATCACAAGCATTGCCGCAATCGCCAACAAGAGATATTGCAGCCATTTGAGGTCAATTTTTTCGACCGAAGAAGCAAATAAAGTGATATTTTTAGTGTGTTTTCGGAGTTTCAAATACGAGAGCAACAAGTACGTGGAAACCTGCAAAGCGAGTCCAAAAACCAATAAAATGCCCACCCATTCCGCAGACGCGGCGTGTGGCGGCGGCGATACTGGGGGGTGGGCAAATTCTTGAAAAAATGCGAAAACGGCAAACGGAAAGAAGAGTAAAAAAGGAATAAAATGTCCCCATTCTTTGGGTCTAAAACGGCGGTCGGGCGATACGAAATTGACCGTCATGAGATACAAAACGGGCGCAATTGCAAAGAGGACAAAATTGTCTAAATTCGATAAAAAAGGGATATTACTGCTACTAATGAACAAAATTACCGCCATAAACAGCAATAAACTTAGCCATTTGTTGGCAATCGTGTTGACTTTTCGAGGATTGGTATAAGTTTGAAAAGCCAACATCAAAAGGCTGCCGATGATAATATTTTGCAAAAATGGTAGCAACATAAATCGAAATTTTAAAAGCCAAAACTAAAAATCAAGGGCTGAAAGCCAAATTTTGCTTGCACGACATCATAGTAAGAACGCACGCCGAGATTTACGGGGAAGGGAAGCCCAAAAAGACCCATTTCAAAACTTACATCTACCCCGACGGTGTGTTGGGTTTTGTTGTGGCTCAACGCGGCATAATCTGTCCAAAGGGCAGTATTGATGCGTTTCAAATTGCCTCTCGTCCCAAAATTTAAATCGGGGGCGAAAAGGGGCATTTTATATTCAAACGTAAAAATATGGATTTGGTCTGAAAACAAATTATTCGTCCCACGGGGTTGAACGACGGCGTTGGCGAAGCGATAATTGGTTGATTCCTCCGCTTGATAGGCGTGGCGGAGCAACGTGGCGTGATGCTTGCCGATGCCCGGCAAATAAATGCTGGTGTTGATTGCCAATTGACTCGCTTTTATCGCCGTTTTGAAGGGCGTGTGTTGGTAATTTATCCCCACGCTGATGCCCATTTTCGGCGCAATATCAAGGCTACTGGTGCCTAAAACGCTTGAATAATTGGCGGCGTAACGCACCGCTTGAAAGGTTCCATTGGGCAATTGGGTAGATTCGGCTCGCGGCAAGTCAAAACCTGTGACCTTATTTTGCGACGCATAGGCGGCGATGCTAAAACTTTTTCTGTATTTTGAATGCGTCAAATTGAGCGGAATTCTTGCGCCCACTTCGATGGATTGCACGTTGAAATTGTCGTTTGCTGCCTTGTTCGTGCTGTCAAAACCCGTCCCACGGCGATAGGCGTTGTCGTATTGAATGCTCAATTTTGGGTAATATTTTTCATAATTTATGGACGCGCTGTACGCAATTTTTTGTTCGTTTAAGTTATAGCCAATGGCGGTTTTCGCTAGGAAAGTATGCAACAAATCTGTAAATCCGATGCCTACTTTGGGCGTAGCAACGTCAAGTCCCGTTCCTTGCACGCCCAATGCCCATGCGTAAGGTTTGATATTTCTAAGGTTTTTATAATCCGTAATAGGATAGTTGGCTTCGGGCATTTTGTCAAAAATATTGGTGCTGATTTCTTCTTTTGCATATTTTTCTCCGAAATATACTTTGCCGCCGCTTTCAGTTTTTACGTCAATTTTTTTCCAACTTTTAGGGTCAAAAGGCATGACGGCAACTTGATAACCTTCTGCTTGAAAGTCGTTGAAATACAATTCACTTGTGGTGCCGCTTACAGAATAAGCCCCATATTTACGGCTGGTCACTTGGTAGTGTTGATTGGTTTTTGGGTCGAATGCGTAGATATTGTCAATGCCACTACGGGTAGAATTGTAGAAAATATAGTCTCCAATTGCCATCGGATTGTTTAAAAATTCTGCACCGACGTTAA
>JBJOPA010000256.1:0-7201 GCA_046051005.1 Bacteroidota bacterium | reverse complement strand
CCCCTTTTTCATAGAAGCGATACGTGCCTTTTCCCATCACCGAATAGACCGAAGCCCGCACGCCATAATCTACGTTCAGTTGCGGCAACACGCTCCACGAATTGTTGATATAAAGTGCGTTTTCAAGCCCGTAGCGGGTTTCTATTTTGTTGTCAATGGGTATGTTTTCGCCCTTAAACCTACTGGGGGTCAGTCGGTGGTGTATCGCATTTAGCCCAAAACGGATACTATTTTTGGTGTTGGGATAATATTGAAACTCTTGTTTGAGGTTGATGTCCCGAATTTCGGAATTAATATTATACGTTTTTTTATTTTGGGTGAATTTTATGTTGTAATTAAAATCGCTATAAATCAACGATGTATTAGAAAACCATTTGTCGCTGATGAGGCTGTTCCACCGCAAAGTGCCTGTTTTGTTGCCCCAATCAATGCCAATATCCGTGCCGATGCCCAAGACATCGCGCCCAAAATAGCCCGACAAATAGAGTCTATTTTTTCCATTGAGCCGATAATTCACTTTGGCGTTGAGGTCGTAAAAAAACAATTTATTGTTTTTAAACTGTTCGCTCAATTTCAAAAACGCATCGGCGTAGGTGCGTCTGCCCGAAATCAGAAACGAAGATTTTTCGTTTTGAATGGGACCTTCGACGCTCAAACGGCTGCTGATAAGCCCGATGCCGCCGTTTACGTTATAGGCTTTGTCGTTGCCTTCTTTCATTCTGATGTCCAAAACGGACGACAATCTGCCGCCGTATTGTGCAGGCGCATTGCCCTTGATGATGGTCGCATCTTTAATCGCATCAGAGTTGAAAGTGCTGAAAAAACCCAACAAATGCGACGCATTATAAACAGGAGCTTCGTCCAACAAAATGAGGTTTTGGTCAGCCGCCCCACCCCGCACGTTGAAACCCGAATTGCCCTCGCCCGCCGATTTTACACCAGGCAACAATTGTATGGTTTTCAGAATATCTTTCTCTCCAAAAATGACGGGAACCTTTGAAATTTCCTTGATTTCGAGGTGTTCTACGCCCATTTGCGCTTTGGTTACGTTTTCGTTTTCTCGGGTTGCTTTCACGACTACTTCTTCCAATTGCGCACCTGATGAGAGTTTTATATCCAATTTTTGGCTTTTGTCCAATTTGATTTTCACGATATTGTCATTGTATCCCACATAGCTAATTTTTAAACTATAATCGCCTTGCGGCAACGTGAGGGAGTAAAATCCATAATCATTGGTGACAACGCCCGTGCCTTTGAGTTCCACCACCGTGACGGCTGCGCCTAACAATTGCTCGCCATTTTGTCCATCGGTGATGGTTCCACTGACGGTAAATTTACCTTGCGCCGCCGCCAACGTTGTGAAAAAAAAGAAGAAAAAAATACTTTTTATCGCTTTATTCATGTTTTTAAATTATAAAATTTCTAAAAAATGGAGATTTTGTCCCCCCCCAGCCCCCCCGAAGGGAGGGAGAAACCGAGATAACAAACCTTCCCCCCTTCGGGGGGATTGAGGGGGGATAATACTGGGGGGGGGCATTATCTCAAAAAATCTACCAACAATGCCTTTTGTTTGATGATAAAATTCTTCATATCCGTCAAACCATTGGTGAATTGAGCCGTATTTTTTAATTGAGAAAAAGGCGCAACTTCCTCCGCAATCGCGGGTGCAATCAGCGCGTGATTGCGCGTTACCAAAGCCGTCATTTTGTCGGTCAAGAAATAATTATCGTTGAAAGCCCTTACATATTGCTTGTATTTTGCAAAATATTCAGGCTCTGCCAAAATATATTTTACAAGCGGATATTGCTCGCTTACTCTGGTGTAGCCCAAATCCACCATGATTTCGGTATCGGGCAATACCGTCGTCGTCGCAGGCGGAAAACGAAAACAATACGCCGTTTGGAACGGGAAAATTGCCATTTTTAGGTTCGATTGCGTATAAAGTCCGTAGCCTTCGTCGTGGTTTTCGTCGCCCCGAATGACGGTGTTGACCGCCAACCATTTGAGGTATCTGTCCACGTCGAATTGCTTATTCAACCTTTCGAGCCAAAGGGCTTTGTTGGTAGTGCGCGTTGCCGAATTTAGAACAGAAATGAGGGTTTCAATATCCGAAAAATTACCTTCCGATATGTTATTTTTTTTCACCATAAATCCTTTTGAAAAAGTTTTTAAAGTGGAAAAAGGTTGATAAATATTATTGGCATTGTCCCCAAAAGTTCCTTTGACGAAGGTGTCTTCTGGCAATTCTGAAGCTGTATAAACCCCAAAATATTTTCTGCCTTCGCCGTAGTCAATATAGACTTTATAAAAAGCTTTTCGCGGACAAGGCACGCCGTTTTCATTGAAAATGTCGGAGCTAATTTTGTTGGCAATCATTGCCGTGTCGTTAAAACCTGGTTCAAAAGACAAGGCTTTGAAACCGTAGATTTTTTGTCCTTTGGTGTCTGGATTTTTACCTTCAAAGGCGTTGCCTTGTAGCAAAAACGGCATTTTTCTGATGCCCGCCGTCCAGTTTGTTATCAAAGAAATCACGCCGTCGTAGCGCAAACCCACGCTGCGCCACGTTTTATTGTTGAATTTTAGTTGCGCCTCTGCGAAAGAAGGAGCCGTTTTTCCAACAAACGCGCCTGTAAAACTATTGTTGAGTTGCTGATTTTGCTTCGGCGTTATCCTACTGAAAGCTGTGCCGAACTCAATGCCAAAATAGCTTTCTTTTTGGCGGGCATTGAGGCTGTCCCATTCACTTTTGGAGAGGACAATGTCGAGCGTTTGCAACTTATCTTTGGGGAAAACCGTCTCATAATCGGGCGAAGCCTGACTGCCGTGAGAAGCCAATTCCCATTCGGGATAGCTTTGTGGAGAAGGCGTAAAATCGGTCAATTCAGGGTCTTTACACGCAACAAGCGAAAGAAAAAAACCAACAAAAAGCCCTTTTTGAATAAGGTGTCGTATCATTTTTTTTGATTTTAAATTAAACGTAAATTAAAATGCCCCCAACCCCCAAAGGAGGGGCTTTTATACTGGGGGGGGGCATATTTTTTGAATGCGGAGACAAAATTGAGAGAAAAAAGAGCCTCCGCAAAATAAAGATGACGAAAAGCCGAATCGTGAGGACGAACACCATTCGTCAAGCCGCCCACCAAAAATCAGAACCGTAGTTTAGGATAAAAAAAGTTGTACCTTTGTTAGCTTGAAAATCAGTAAAAAAGAAAATTAAAAATATTATGAAAAAAATAATTATAATTTGGATTTTAATATCAATCTTTAAAAGTTCTCAAACATTTTGTCAGTCCATTGTTGCAAACTTAAAAGGACAAGTTATCAATGAGAAAAAGGAACCCTTGAAATTTGCGCACATTGCTTTACGGGACACGACAAATAAAATTATTATTCAATCCAATACAGACAGTCTTGGACGATTTTTGATTTCATCTACGGCTTCGGGGAAATTTACTTTTGAAATATCCCATGTAGGTTATAAAACTTTTACATCTATACTTTTTAAACTTCAAGATAAAGATTTTGGAACGATTGAATTGATGCCATCAACGAAAAATTTAGATGAAGTGGTCGTTCAAGGCAAAACCACTTTGATAAGTGTTGAACCAAATGCCATTGTTTACAACGTCGCCAAAAGTATGGACGCGCAAGGCGTTAGCGCATTTGAGGCATTGAAGAAGGCTCCGGGTGTGTATATTGACAATGACCGAACGATATTGTTGAATGGCAAGGCGGGTATTGTTTTTTTGATTGACGGCAAGCAAATCTATCTATCAGGTGCTGAATTGATTGACCTTCTAAAATCTATGCCATCGGCAAGTATTAAATCTTTTGAAATCATCAATAGTCCCAGCGCAAAATATGATGCCGCAGGTGCAGCGGGCATGATAAATATCAAAACCATCAAATCTCAACTCAAAGGTTTCAATGGAACCTTAACCAGTGGCTTGAACTATGGGGTGACCTTAAAACAGGTGCAAGACCTTTCCTTCAATTATAGAAAAAACAAATGCAACGTATTTGGTAGTTATAATCATTTTTTGGGCTATCGAAGCTACGAATACGGCTCGTATCGCATACAGGAAGGAAAACTATTGGACAGCCACACCGACGACACCGACAAAAGAATGAACATTGGCACGCGACTGGGCGTTGACTATGACCTCAACAAAAAAAATACCATCGGTGTATTATTCAACGTATCCACTATTTTTGGAGGCGGCATCACGCAAACCAAAACCAACATCGGCGATGCCCAAACGATGGCAATTGACCAAGTTTTAGCTGCCCAAAACGATTATTACCATCAACAAACGCTGCGCTATACCGCCAATGTGAACTATAAATATGAAGATACGATGGGGCGTATCGTAAATTTCGACGTAGATTACGGAACGTTTGGAAAAGGCAATGCCAACCGCCAATCCAATATTTATTCCAACCAAAATCAATTTTTAAATCGCAATCTTTACCGCTCTTTGAATGACATTGCCATCACGCTGAAAGGGGTAAGATTCGATTACACAACAAATTTATGGAAAGGAAAAATGGAGACAGGAGCCAAATATTCAGCTGTCGAATCTAATAACGATGCCCAATTTTACCATCAATTGCCCACAAGCGATAGCATAGACGAACAGCGAACCAGCACCTTCAAATATACAGAACGAGTTGGTGCCATCTACCTTAATTACAAAAAAGACATAGACAAATGGAGCTTTCAAACGGGATTGAGAATGGAAAACACCACATCGGGCGGGCGTTTGGGCTATCTGCAAAATGGCATCAAAAAGGAAGAAAACACACCGAGAAATTATACCGATTTCTTCCCCTCTTTTAGCGTTTCGGTAAAAGCCAGCAAACAGGTTGGGCTTTCCCTCGCCTATTCTCGCCGCATTGACCGCCCTGCCTATCCCGATTTAAATCCGTTTGTTTACTTATTAGACGATGTCTCTTATTGGCAAGGCAACCCCAATCTCTTGCCTCAAATGACACATAGAGCAACGTTGCAATGTGTTTATAAAAACGCCACCATCGTTGGACTTACGTATGCGCACACCAACCAATACAGCACCCGTGTAAATGACGGAATCCCCAACAGTTCGATAGTCGTTTTCAGACCGCTCAATCTCGGGCTTCAAAAAAACCTTTCTCTATCGGTCACACAAAATATGGCGGTGAACAAATGGTGGAATCTAAATTTTAATGGCACGCTCTATCGAGTACACAACATCGTTGCATTTGACCAATTCAGAAATTTCAATTTAAAACAAACCGCTGCGCGGCTCAATTTGCAACAGACTTTTAAATTGCCCGCTAAATTTACGGCAGAACTTTCAGCCGCTTTTAACAGTAAAAGGCTCATCGGAGCCAATGAAATCGCGCAGGGAAACAGCCAAGTAGATGTTGCCCTCCAAAGAAAATTTATGAAAGACAAGGCAACATTGAGAGTCGTTGTTACCGACATCTACAAAGGGAATTTATCAAATTCTTTCCAAAATTATGAGGGTTTTTATTTGAAAAATTACGGTTACTATGAAAGCCGACAAGTGCGGATTAACTTCACCTACAAGTTTGCCGACAACACCGTGAAAAGTCAACGCAATAGAAATTCATCTTTGGAAAATGAAAACAACAGAGCCAGATAAAAGCCTCAAAGTCCCCAAAGGGGGATAAAAAATGCTCCCCCCCAGTATTTATCCCCCCTTTGGGTAGGGGGGGGGCTTGACGAAAAGCCGAATCGTGAGGACGAACACCATTCGTCATTCATTTTATCCAAGAATGAAAAAAGGGTTTTATTTTTGCAGCAAAAAATGGTGATGGAATTATTGATAAACAAGTGGTTAAAGGTAAATTGGTTTAGAGAAACCCTTTTCTATGTCTTTTTATTTGCCGTCTTTACGTTGGGGGACTACCAAAACACGTATGGTTCTTGGAGAGGATTTTCCATGAGCTTGGGCTTTTATACGGTGTTGTATGTCCATGCTTTGATATATCGGATTTGGCTGTTTCCCGTCCTATTTGAGCAAAAAGCAAAAGGGCGATTTATGGGGATAGCCATTTTGTTGTTGTTATTTTTTACGGCAATCACCCATTTTTTGGAAAAAACGATTTTCAGAATAGACCAACAGCAATTGATAGAAGAAATTGAGCGATTGAAGGCAGAACAAGCGGCAGGCATTTCCACTAATTTTGCGAGCAGCATTGTTTTGAATATTTTTTGCATCATTTTCATGAGTTCCATCTACTTCATTATCCGCTATTTTGAGCAGGAAAAAAAAGAAGCAAAGACCCAATTGCTCATCAATCAATTAGAGATTAATCAGTTGCGGGGGCAGTTGAATCCCCATTTTATGTTCAACACCCTAAACAATCTCTACGGAGTCAGCCTCGAACAACCTGAACGAACACCCGATTTGATATTGAAACTATCGCAACTCATGCGCTACCAAATCGAAGCCAGCCGAAAAGAATATGTGTCTTTGAACAATGAAATTGAGTTTATTGAGAGCTACGTTGCCATCGAAAACGAGCGCGTCAGCAATCGGTGTACGCTCCGTTTTGAAAAAAATATTGGACAAAATGACTTGAAAATTGCCCCCGTTTTGTTGTTGCCTTTTGTGGAAAATGCTTTTAAACATGGAACCACAACGGCTGAAAAATCTTTCATCTCCATAAAGATTGAAAGCCCCCCTCAATCCCCCCAAAAGGGGGAAATGGCGGTTAGTTTCTTGTCGCTACAAATTGAAAATTCTATCCCTCAAAAAAAGAAATCCGTTGCCTCAACGGGCATTGGTTTAACAAATGTGGAGCAACGCCTTTCGCGCCTCTACGCGCATCGGCATGACTTGAAAATAACGGAAAATGCTGCCACTTTCCAAGTCCATTTAACCCTACAACTCAATGACTAAAATGATAGAAAAATTGAAATGCCTCACCGTTGACGACGAACAAGGCGCACATTTGGTGTTAAAAAATTATATTTCCAGAGTAGAAATGCTCGAACATGTCGGCAAATGCTTTGATGCCATAGAAGCCGTCAATTTTTTGCATAAAAACAGCGTTGATATTTTGTTTTTAGACATCAACATGCCCGAAATTACGGGTTTGGAAATGCTCCAAACATTAGCCCAACCGCCCAAAGTGATACTGACCACCGCCTATTCCGAATTTGCCCTCGAAAGCTACGAATATGGCATCG
>JBJOPA010000255.1:0-11207 GCA_046051005.1 Bacteroidota bacterium | reverse complement strand
CCCCCCCCCCCCCCCCCCCCCCCCCCCCCCCCCCCCCCCCCCCCCCCCCCCCCCCCCCCCCCCCCCCCCCCCCCCCCCCCCCCCCCCCCCCCCCCCCCCCTCAATTTAAATCAAAAATATCTTTCACTCTTTTGTCAGACAATAGGTTGTTGAATATTTTTTTGTCGTGTTCTTTTTCTTGAAATGGGTGATTTCTGAAAAGTTCGGCGTAGCCACTTTCTGTCAACTGGTTCAAATCTGTTGACTTTTTAGGAGACAATTCACTTATTTTTTTCAAATATTGGGTATTAAATTTCAATTGTTCTTTGTCCACCCAACCTGCTTCGATGAAAGATTTTGTTTTTCGGACACAACGACACGGGTTTTGGGTGTTCACCAAACCGCATTTATTGTTCATGAAATTATACAAATCTCGCCTTGCTCTGGACAGTTTTTTTCTAAAATTGTCTTTGCTGATTTCGAGTATTTCTGAACCGATGACATGGTCAATTTCAAAAATTTCGCCTAAAATATAGACCAGTCGTTGCGGTCGGTCGAGGCACAAGAGCATGCCACTCATGCAACCGATTTGGGCATCTACGATAAATTCTTTCCACTCATTTTTTTCAATTGTTGACAAGTCGTGGTCGCTCATTTGCGCCAATTCTGTTCCATAATCATCAAAATTTGTAATGTGATTTTCCAAACTTTTTTTCTTCATTTTCAAAAAATGATGAAACGTAATGCGATAAAGCCACGTTCTGAACGCGCTTTCGCCTCTAAAATTTGACAAATGAGTGATGACTTTTATTAATACTTCTTGGGTGACATCTTCGGCATCAAAAGGACTCAAAGTCATTTTCAACGCCACGTTGTAGATGTAGTGTTGATGCTTTTTTATCAGCATTTCAAGGGCTGATTTAGAGCCGTTTTTTGCCGCTTCAATCAGTTCATTGTCATCTTTATCGGCGTAATCAATTGAAAAAGGATTGCTCATTTTTTCTTTTTGAATTTAATCAAAACATTTTGATAAGAAATATCTAATAAATATTCCACCGTTTCCATGTTGGATTGAGACGGATTGTTGATAGCCACCCAGCCCAACCATGCGTAGATGGGGTGCGGCATGAGGATGTCCAAGCTCGTAAAGTCAAATTGGTAGTCTATAATGCCCCCTTTTGCGGGTCTTGCGGGAATGTCGCCAAACAAATTTTGATAAATCGGTTTTCCCACGCCCACGCTCAACCGATAACAGTCGGTTCTGTTGAGTTGCGACGCTTTATCGTTGGGTCCATCGCTCTCTTTAATCGTTGCAAAATAGATACCAATTGGTAGCGAACCATCAGGGTTGTAAAAAAAACTACGCTCTCGATAGGCATCTTTCACGATGATGCCCTGATAGTTCGCCAATATCCAATTTTCTAAGTTAGGTGCGGTCATTAGTTGTTAAAAACGGGTTTTGCCAACGTCATTTTAACGGATTTGAAATCAATTTTCGTCATAAACGGCACCACCTTTTCCGATTTTTCGGCAATTTTCATGGCATTTCCATGACTGTTTTCATCTTTCCAAGAAACGATATCCGTCCAACTACTGTCTGCCGAAACCGTCAAAGTCCGTTTGATGAAACCATCTTGTACGCTCAAAAAATCTTTTTGCATCTGAGCGGTTGCCGCCAAAAAATCAGCGTTTGAAACACCTGCATTGAGTTTAAAAGTGGTGATTTCCACCAGCCCAACGGGTTGATTTTGTACTGTCATACTTTCTTTTTTTTGAATGTCTGTGTTGGAATTTGTGCAAGCCGACAAACTCGCCAACACCAATCCTGTTAACACTGTTTTTTTCATTTTTAATTCAATTTTTTAATTTAAAAACAGTTAGACCCTCAAAAACAAACGGTGTGACAGTTAGAAAAAAATTATTTTATTTTTTTCACTTCTTCCCATTTTGCAGGCAGCTTTTGCAGATAGGTTTTTTCGTCTTTAATCCACAATTCCCGCGTGTCGAGACGTTGCCCTTGAAACGGTCCGTCGTAGAACAAATACAATTTGTTTTCAATCACCTTAAAACTTTCAGGATTGACAGGGAATTTGGTGGTTTTTTCGGCTACTCCCCATGCGCATACGCCGTTGCATTGCGGCAAAAACTGTTCTGGTTTTGCTTTGAAAGCATCTTTGTGGGCTTGCGACGTGAAATAATACGTCACGTTTGCGTAGTTGACCGAAAATTTAGCGTCACCTTTTGCCGCTTTGTAATCTTGGAAATAAGACACCACATCGTATCCACCAATCGCCAAACCATTGGCATCAACCGCTTCTGTTTGTGCGTGAAGGCTAACGCTTGCGAGCAACATAATGGTTGCAAAAATAGAACTTAATTTTTTCATTGTTAAATGATTTTTAAAAAAATTTTAATTAAAAAAAAAGATTTTTACGCTGTTTACAGCTTGATAAAAAAAATATTATTTGGTAAGGAGTTCTGGAGCGAGTGGAAAATCAACTGGCACTTTTGTCAAGTTGTGGAGGTAATTCATCGCCGTTTTGTCGCTCACTTGGAGGATTAAATCCACCAAATTTTCGCGGTTATAGCCCTGTGCAAAAAACGCATCTACGTTTGCTGCACTTGCATTGCCTCTGTTGCGCGTGATGTCGGCTGCCAATTTTACCAATGCGTCAAGTTTTGGATTCGTGCTTTTGCCCGTCCGAATGTCGTGCAATTCTGTTTCAGAAAAACCGTTCATTTTTCCCAACACCAAATGCGCACTTTGGCAATAAACACAGCCATTTACTTGACTGACGATGAGGTTTACGGCTTCTTTTTCCTTGTTGGACAAAGAAGTTTTGGCATTTTGATACGCCAACAAACGCGCTAAACCATGCTCTGAATAAGCAGTCGTAGCATACAAATTAGGGACAATGCCCAAAGCACTTTTGAGGTTATCAAAAATAACCTGATTGTTGGGAGACACTTGGTCTCGCGTCGGAACATGAAATGTTGCCATCTTTTTACAAAGGTTTTAATTAAAAAAATATTATTAAAAAGTTTATCAAAAAATTAATGGTGCAAAGGTGAGACAATTCCAAATACTGGAAAATGGACAGACTTCGCCATTGCATGGATAATTTTCCCAACCCACTTTTTAGGGCTTTTTTGGACGAAAATACTGGGGGGGGGACTTGTAGCACATTTTTTTTGAACAAAAACAAAAATGCTCGACTATCTAATTGATAATCAAGCACTTTTATATTAAAATATTTATTTAGTACAATTTTTTAGTTATGCGTCGGCTCTCGCAAAGCCCACCGTTTCGCGATACAATTGTGGAGAAACATCTGCATTTTTTTTGAAAAAACGGCTAAAATAAAATTCGTCATCGTAGCCCAAATCGTAGGCAATTTCTTTTACGGACTTGTTCGTCAGATACAATTCTCGTTTGGCTTCGATGATGATACGCGCCGAAATCAAATCGGTTAATGTTTTATTGAAATATGTTTTCGTGATTTTAGCCAATGCTTTTGGCGAAATATTCAACAAGTCGGAATAATCGCCTGCCGAATGTTTTGTTTTGAAATGGATTTCAATATTATTTTTCAATTCTTGCAAGATAAAAGGTTTTTTGTGGTCTGCCCAATCTGTTGTGGCGTGTTCACTTTGCGCAGCTTTCAGGCGCGAGGCGGTTATCAAAAATATTTTCAGATAAGATACTAATAATTCATATTGTGCCAACGCCAAATGTTGCATTTCTGTTTTCATTTGCGTCAGCATGAGGTCAAAGGTGTGTTTTGATGCGTCATCTACTTGCACAAACGGCGGATTGTAGATGTTATTGAACAAAATGCCATTGCAAGCAACCTCTTTTTGATGCTTGTGGATACAGAAAAAATCGGGGTGAAAATGCAACACAATCCCTTCCATATCCGCCTCCGATTGCAGCATAAAAGGTTGATAGGGCGAAAACGCCAAGAGCATATCATCGTGAAAATCATATTCAGAAAAATCTGCTTTTAGGCTGCCCGCGCCTTTTTTTATCCAAATCAGGGAATAATAATTGAGCCTTTGAACGTGGTCAAAATAGCCTTGCCCTTCAAACTGAAATAGCTTGAAGGCAAGGTTTCCGTTTTGCGGATTGACTAACGTGTAAGTTTTATGTAATGCCATTTTTTTTATGATTTATTATTTTTTTGAATTTTTAAATTTTCTATCTTTTTCCTCAATTGCCAAATCATTGATGCTTGCAAATCGTTTTGCCATGAGTCCATTTTCGTCAAATTTCCAATTTTCGTTGCCATAAGCGCGAAACCATTGCCCATTTTCGTCGTAATATTCATATTCAAAACGAACGGCGATGCGGTTTTCGGCATGCGCCCAATATTCTTTTTTGAGGTGATAGCCATTTTCTTTTGCCCATTTTTGGGTCAAAAATGCGATAATTTCTGTTCTTCCTACAAAAAACTCGTTACGATTGCGCCATTCGCTGTCCGTCGTGTAGGCTTTTGACACCCGTTCGGGGTCTTTGCTGTTCCAAGCGTCTTCTGCCATTTGGATTTTTTGTTGCGCCGTTTCCAACGTAAAAGGCGGCAAAGGATATTTTTGTTCCATAAATATTTTTATTTTTTTTTATGATAAATTGTATAAAAATTTAAACGATGCAAAGATGGCACCATTTCAAGGATTATCAGATGGACAAATTTCGCCATTGCATGGATAATTTTCCCAAACCACTTTTTAGAAGCCATTTTGACGAAATATACTGGGGGGGGTATATTTTTGATTATTTTTCAAAAAAATGTATCTTTTTTATCTCCAACTTTTTTGAATTTTTACTGTTTAAGGCAAATAAAAAAAAATAAAAAATGATGCACCCATTTCGCCAGTTTATCCACAATTATACGCCGTTTTCCAATGCTGATTGGGCAAGCGTGGAACGCTGTTTGGTGCGTATGGAAGTTAAAAAAGACACGATTTTATTGCAAGAAGGAAAAATTTGTCGGCATTTATATTTTTTAGAAAGCGGTTTGCTGCGTTTTTTTATTCTAAAAAATGGGAACGATATTACCAAATATTTCACCGATATTCCTTATTGTTTTACTTCCATCAAAAGTTTTGAAGCCCAAATTCCCGCTACGGAAAGCATTGAAACGCTTGAAGATACGGTGTTGTGGGCAATGTCTTTGGACGATGTGCAATCGCTGCAAAAGCTATCCGCGTGGAATATTTTTACTCGAAAACTCATTCAAGAAGTACAGACTTACACCGACGAAATTTTAGAAGAAATGCAAACCGAAACCGCCGAAAATCGTTATCGAACAATGCTTTCCAACAACGACCCTTTGCTGCAACGTGTGCCGCTCAAACATTTGGCTTCTTATCTCGGCATTGCGCCACAATCGTTGAGCCGCATCAGAAAAAGCGTGTTGTCGAAGCGAACTTAACATATGTTCAGTGGATTGAACCAATAAATTAAGAATTTTGTGCCGTTAATTGAAATAAAACATCGTTTTTCATCATTAAAAATTCAGCGACAGTGGCGGCAAAAAAGCAATCAAATCACCATTTTAGTTTTACGATAGGCGTAAACAACACACCCAATAAAGTTTGGCAAACGCTCATAGACGTACCAAATTGGCATCTTTGGGACACCGAATTGAAGTCGGCAGCCCTAGAAGGACGCTTTGAAGTAGGTGCAAAAGGCGTTTTGATACCGAAAAAAGGACCAAAATTGCCATTTTACATTTCTGAAATTATCCCGAATCAGTCCTACACTTTCAAGACCAAAATGCCCATCGGTTCGCTCGATATTAAACGGACGTTAAAGGTTGAAAATGGGATAACTTATTTCACCGATGACATCGCGTTCAAAGGGTTTCTCAAGCATATTTTTGGATTAATTTTAGGAACAGGATTTAGAAAAGTCCTTCCAGAAGTGATGGAAAACTTTAAAAAATTAGCCGAAAAACCATGAAAAATAAAAAAAAACAAGAATAATGATTGCTTTAAAAATAGTTTATTTTGCCAATATCATCGTGGCGGGTTGGATAAGTATTTCCAGTCTTTTCTATCCAAAAACGGCGCAAGTGACCGTTTTTGAAAATAATTTTGTCTATTCCGAAGCCATTCGTTTGGTGGGTGCGTTGTGGTTTGCCATATTTTTACTTTCCGTTTTGGGTTTATTTTATCCCGAAAAAATGAGTTTGGTGTTGCTTTTTCAACTGATTTACAAATCGTCGTGGCTCATTTTCGCCGCCTTGCCCGCGATGATGAACAACCAACCGTATCCAAAAGGCATGGCAACGACTTTTCTAATTTGGGTAGTCGTTTTGCCATTCGTCATCCCTTGGAAAACGATTTTTGGGTGAAAAATATGCCCCCCCCAGTATTGTCACCCCTCAATCCCCCCGAAGGGGGGAAATACTGGGGGGGGACATTTTTAAAAAAATTAATTTTGATAACTCACGGAAAACGTTAAACCGGGAAAAAGTCCTAATGCGTCTGTTCTTCCGCCAATTTTTTCGGTAGAATTTGCCCAAAAACGAATGTCCGACCAAACCATAATTTTAGGCGTTACTTTGTAACCCAATTTTAAACCATAAGCAATGTATCGCAAATCATTTAAATAGGTTGCCGTATATTTTGTATTGCCGTCGTCATACGTACCGTTTTTGTTGCTCAAACGCACGGCACTGTGCAAAATCATCAAAAATTTCTGCTTTTTACCCATAAATTTTCCAATTTGGAAATAGCCAAAAGTTTGGTTGCTGTATTTATTATTTCGCAAAACACCCCCAAATTCCACACTCGTAAAGAATTTTGAAGTTCCATAACCCGCCAATAAACTCGGCGAAATGCCAAACGCATCGTCGCCCGTTCGCAAGCCCGTTGCTATATTTTTTTGCGCCGTTGGCAAAATGGCATTGAGTTTTCCCGAAAAAACAAACCCGTTTTTTTCATAAAAACGATACGTCAAAGCGGTTTGGATATTGCCCAATCCGTTCAAACTGCCGTCTGAAAGCCCCGTTGGTTGCGCGCCGCTTGTCAAGGTGGAGCTTGTAAAAGTCAACGGCAAAATGCCCGTCGCCATGAGTTTGTCCGTGATGCCATACTGAATGTAGCCTTGAAGTGCATGATGTGTAATGCGCCGATTGAGGGGAATAATCTCGTCAAAGGCTTTGTTATAGCCGTCATAAACCAAATGCGTGAAACCCAGTTGGCTGTAAAATTTGCCTTTCGGCGATGTCCACGCCTGTTGTGCGACGACGATTTGTGTGATTTGAAAGCTGAAAAGCATTAAAAAAACTAATTTTTTCATTAATATATTTTTTAAAAAATGATGAATATTGGATATGATTTATTTTTAACGACTGTAACTAATAGAGAGCGAAAAAGCGGGCAATGGATTGGACGGTTCGCCAATGTTTTGCGGCGTTCCGCCCGGCGAAGTGGAGCGCGCATTGCCCCAAATTGTCCAATTTGAAGCAATTTTATAACCTGCTTTCAAGCCAATCACCACATAAGTCAAGTCGTGAGGAAAAAACCTGTGTATTGGTTGTTGGTGTCTTTGTAGCTCCCGTTTTTGTTGCTGATGCGATTCACGGCGTTGAAAATCAACGTCAATCGCTTGTTTTTGCCAAATACTTTACCAATTTGTGCATTGATTAAATTTTGACTGCTGTAATTATTTGTCCGATAGCCATAGCCAATTTCTGCGCTTGCAAAAAACTTTGAATGACCGTAGCCAACCAATAAACTCGGCTCGATGGCAAGCGCATCATTGCCCGTCCGCAAGCCTGTGGATTCAGCAAATGTTGCCGTCGGCAAAGCCGAATTGATTTTTCCAGAAACCACTAAACCTTTGTTTTTCAAGAAATTATACGTTAATCCTATTTCGATATTAGAAAATCCATTTAGGCTTCCGTCCGACAAACCGATGGGCGCAATGCCGCTTGTTTTGGTGGATTTTCCGAGTACAAACGGAATGCTGCTCGTCACCATGAGTTTTTCGGTGATGCCATATTCCAAATAGGCATCAAGTGTTGTTTTGCTGAAATCTCGATTTGCCAACACGACTTTTCCGCCGCCGTTTGGAATGATGCCGTCGTAGTTGTCGGGTGTCCAACCGATTTGCGCGTAATAGCTGCCTTTGGCGCGTGTCCACGCTTGTTGCGCCGATAATTGTTCTGCGAAAAAGCCAATGATGACTAAAAAAACTATTTTTTTCATTATAAAAGTTTAAAAAATAAAGTAAAAACCCTTGAAAAAGGTGGAAAAAGTGCGTTTATACTGGGGGGGGCATATTTTTATAATTTGAATCTTGCGCCGACGTTTAGGAATGGGAAAAAACTAAATTCGGACTTGAAAACGTAGTCGTTACTCGTAGTTGAAGCGATTTTTCGAGAAAAACCATAGGCGGCATCTATGTAAAAATATTCTTTAAACGGAAACCACCGATAGCCCAAACGCAAGTCGCCATAAACGGAAATGGCTTTTGACGAAGCCGTATTTTTTTCAATATTTTTGATATTGAATTGGCTGTAACCCAAAATCGCGCCTGCATAGAACCCTTTTCGACTGGGTTTTAAGAAATAATTGACCATCAATTCTGCCCCAAGATTGTCGCGGATGTCTAATTTAGTGTCGTTTTCAAACAAACCCGCCGCCAATTGACCGCCTAATTTTTTGACACCCACGAAATTGATGCCGATTTGAACGCGCTTTTGTTCATAACCAACCGCAAAACCCCAACCGCCACTCGCAAAAAACAGCGGCGACAAGTCGGCATAAAGCATTCCTTTTTCGGAAGAAATTTGGGGCGTAGATTGGGCAAACAATCCGATGGACACGCCCATCAAGAGCGCGATAAAACATATTTTTTTCATGATTAAAAAGAAGTTATAAAACTCGATTTGATGTAAATAAAGCGCAAATAACTTCTTGTTTTGGTTGTGTTTTGTTCGATTGGATAAGTTGGAATGCGTTTTTTGTATTTTTTTACGTTTTTTTTATGTTTTTTTAGAAAAAAATGAGGGCTTGATGGAATGGGAATCGTCTTGCTGATGGGCGGTTTTAAACTCGGAAGGCGACTGGTTGGTGAGTTTTTTGAAAGTCGTATTGAAGGTCGTTTTAGAACTGAAACCCGATGCGTAGGCGATGCCGACCATGTTGAAATGGCTGTGTTTTTCGGACAACAACAAGCGTTTGGCTTCTTCGACGCGGTAGTGATTGACGAATTGAAAAAAACTTTGCTCAAAACCATCGTTGAGTAAATAGGACATGTCGTGGGTCGAAATGCCCATTTTTTCTGCCAATTTTGGCAAATTCAACGCCTCGTCGAGATATATTTTTTCGGATTCCATCATCGTCGTCAAGCGTATTTTCAACGGGGCTAATGCCGTTTCAGACAAGCGTTCGTGCTTTTGTACGGGGTTTTGAGCGGCAATAATTTCTTTAATTTCGGCTCTTTCTTTGCTGTCCAATGCAAAAATTTCGTTCTGACGAAGGGAAAAATAACTCAAAACGTAGGTCGCTATCAAATAGCCAATCGAGGCATATTGAAACACCGAACTGGTGTTGAAATAAAATTCTGCGCACGAAATGGCAATCATGCCCGCAATGCCCAAAAGGAAATTTTTGAGCCAACTCAAATCAATATCTTCGGTAGAAGCGGCGAATATTTGGATATTTTTTCGGTGTTTTTCTAATTTTAAATACGCTAAAATCCAGTAAAAAGCAGTTTGAATTAAAAGTGAAAAGTAGATTAAATGATATGTGTAATTGCTGTGTTTTAAGGTGTTTAGCTTGGTTGTAGGGCTTTGAAAAACAGCATAAACAAAGACGGGCAACAACAAAATGGGCAGCACGTAATGTTTCAAATCTTTTTTATTAAACGTTTTGTCGAGGGAAATAAAATAGACAACGCTCAGATAAAGCGTTGGTGATGTAAAATACAAAAAAATATCTGTAAATCCCAATAAATCAAGATTCGTTTCATAGAAATGGCTGTCAAATAATCCTTTGTCAAAGACCAAAACAGCCACCAAAAGTAGGAAAATAGCCAACAGGCGATTGCCCAACACATTAACTTTTCGAGGATTCGTAAGTATCGTAAACCCCAAAAGCGCAATGCCGCCCGCAATGAATGAATCAAGATATAAAAACATGAAAAGCCTTGAAAAAATGAAATAAAAGGCAAATATAACGGCAGCCATCAAACTATAAAAATGAAAATGCCGAAATCAAGAAAAACAAGGACGAAAAGGCAAAAATACCGTCAAGCTGTACAGATTTTTGTCAATTTCATTTCTTGAATTTTTCTTAAAATTCTCAATTTGCCTTTATTTTTTCAAAAAATATGCCCCCCCCAGTATTTTCACTCATTTTCAATCACTTTTTTACAAAATTCTATCACCGCAGCTACACTTTCAATCGGGCTGATATGCCCGCCGTTTACGATGGTCATTTCCATATTTTTCGGCGTTGGCACGTAATCTTCCTTGCCTTTCAGTGCGCGTGCAGGCACTTTCAATTGGGCAATTAAAGACGTGGCATCATCGGCATTGATGATGACGTATTTGTCGGTCAATCGGATTTGTTGATTCGTCAGTTTTCGCATCGGAACGGATAATTCATTCATTATCAATGGATTGTCTTTCCGTGTTTGCTTTCCGAATAACGATTTAGCGGCTTGTTTTATGTAAAAATTACGAAATACGATTGCCGTATGTTGCAGCCTAAATTGCCACCTTTGCGTGCGCGGACTGGCTTCAAAAGGCATGTTGCACAAACCGATGGACACAAATGTTTCGGGTTTTTGATGGGCGGCTCTCACGATGGTCATGCTGCCCCACGAGTGTCCGATGGCGATGACTTTTTGGATTTTTAAGGTGTCCAAAATGTCTAAAAGCATGGTTCCGCAGTCTATCAAATTCCATTTTTTTGAAATATTTTCCTTGCTTTCGCCGTGCCATGGCATGTCAATGGCGATGACGGTTCGGTCGGTGATGGCGTTGATTTGGTTGCGCCAAAGCGCGTGGTCAAAGTAAACGCCATGCAGAAAAATGACGGGTGTTTTGTCGTTGTTGACCTTTTTGGTGAAAACGGCAATCGTGCCTAATTTTGTATTGATGAAAGATTTTTCCATAGTTAAATCTTTATTTTGAGCCAATAAATTGATGGTTGAGAAAAATAGTAAACCAATAAATATTAAATTTTTCATATCGAATACATGAGTTTAA
>JBJOPA010000254.1:0-9044 GCA_046051005.1 Bacteroidota bacterium | reverse complement strand
TCCCTTCGGGGGGGCTGGGGGGGGACTTATACTGGGGGCGGCTTAAAAACTGGCAATTCTGAAAATCGGAATGTCCACGACCACCGAAAGTCCGCCACGTAAGGCAAAATTGGAATTGACAACGGAATTATCCACCGTCAATTGCCGCAATCGAGGCGACATTTGCAGCGTCGCGCCTATGGAAATCGGATTTTTTTTGAAATGTCGAAAATAACTAATGCCGGGAGATAAAATATTTTCAAGTTTCAAAGCGGGTTGTGCATAAACGGGTCCGCCGCCGACGCGATACGAAACGACTGCCCCTAAATCTACGATAGACAAAAACACACTATTTGCGCTTCCGCCGCCGTTTATCCAAGAATAATCAATGCCGATGGGCGCGCTGAATCCGAAAATCGTTGCCGTCGAATCGTAGCTATAATTCGGCAATCGCAAGCGTTCGCCGCCCACAAATCCGCCCGCATAAGCATTGATGTGAATATTTTGACCCCACAAACGCTTGTGCCGATAACTTCCAACAGGCAACGCATAATTATTTAATACATTTTCAATTTCTTTATCATTTTTTGATTTCAATAAATCGCAACCAAATGCGCCATAAAAACTGACCGAAGCTATCAGATTTTGAATGTCTTTTTTCACGCTTTCATCAGCAATGTTGTTCAATTGGTCTAAAATGCCAAGCGTATTGTTCAACACGATGGCATAATTTTTTTCTCGAACCGCTTTTGCAGTGCCGCCGATGGATTTGTAAATCCCAATCCAACGCAAAAATTCGGGATTTGCTTCTTTGTTTTTCACATTTTCGGCAATCCGAATCGTTTGTTCGATAGACTCGACGAGGCTACTTAAATACAACATATAAGTTTCCAATTGCTCATCTTCGGTGTCATTTAATTTGGTCAACAACTCATCTCCTTTGTGAATCGTTCGCACCAAACTGGTCAGCGGCATCAAAACGGCTTCGCCTCGCGTGCGCAACGTCGCGCTACCCAAATCAAGTTTCGCAAACAATTCCTCGTTTTGATGATACACCAATGCCACAAAAAAACGCGCTGAATAAGGTTCTTTCCCCAATTTCTTGAAATCATTTTCCGTCAAAAATGAAGTTACATTTTTATTGGTAGTTTCAATATTTTTTAACAATAAATATAAAAAATTGATGTGCGCATCAAATTCTGATTCATTGATGTTGTTATAGTTTTGGGCAGTTTGTTCGATGGCTTCGTCGGCAGGCGTTCCGCGTCGCAACAACTGCAAAAGCGACAAACTTCCTTGCAAATACCGCACTTTTGCTCGCAATTCGGGGCGATTATTGGTCAATTTATTGAGAAATTTTTCAGATTGTAGCAGCGTCAACGTATTTTCGTGAAGTTGCCGAAGGTCGGTTTCCATTGCCACTTGAAAAGAAGTACTAATGTTTGCCGTATGTCGAACGGACGAAATTTTTTCGCTCAACACGTCAATATTCAGCAAGCGCGACGTTTCGGGAAACAACAAATGCGCATCGGTTTCTGCCATGCGTTGTTGCATTTTATCGAAAAAAGTAATTTGTAATTCAATCTTAAAACGCGCCGCCACAAAGGAACTTACGCCCCAAATGAGGCTTTGTTCAGAAAAAGCTGCCAATGGAATTGTGTTTTTATTGGTTGCGTATTCAAGAGGCGCATCTTTTATTTTGTTATATGTGTTCTCTGGTGAAAATTGCATCAAAGAATCGCTAATTTGATTTAAATCTACGCCTTTTTTGCGCAATGCCTTTTCTTGGGCAGCCATTTCCTCGCCCAATGCGCTTACGTTTGCCGTTTTTGCGGTGTGCCAAACGGCGGGCAAATCGGTGAAAACAGATTTTGTTCCCAATTTATTTGCAAAATACGTATCGCGATAAATTTGCAATCGTGCCGCCGTTTGGGTGGCTCCGTTGCGTTTTTGTTTTTCTATTTCGAGTGAAAATGCTTCGTAATAAAATGTCCGCAAATAATATTCTTTGGCACAATTGACGATGAGTTTGTTGGAAACGAACGTATTTTCGTCCCACAAAGTCGCATCGTTCAACAATTTTTCGACGGAGCGATAATTTTTTTGAAAATAGAAAAAAGAATCTAATAAGTTTCGGTCGTAATCCATTTTCATCAAAGCCAAACCACGCGCCGCGTTGACGGTGGACGTGTCCGAAGTGGCATAAAAAGTAATATTTACCTCATCGGTCAAAAAAACACTATTTGATTGTGCCGAAGTGGATTGCGCAACCAGAGAAGAAAGCGAAAATAAGCTCGAAAAACCGAAAAATACGGCTAAAAAAAGATTTTTCATAGTAAAAATTTAGTTGATAATTTTAATGATAGATTACTTTTTCATTTGATTTGAAAGTCATATATGTTTCGGTAACACATAAAAGACAGCATAAAGTTAGAGCTTTTTTTGAATCTGACCAAAATTGTGGTAAAACTTTTCAAAAAAACAGTAAAAAACGGCTTGGATACTGGGGGGGGGCTTTTTTTCAACTATTTTTTGATTTTTTAACCTTTTTGAATCAAAAAAAAATAGCAACTTTGCGACTTGTGAAATAAAAGTTTTTAAAAAGAATAAAGGTTGCAAAAAAAATGAAAATTATCATTAGCGGAGGCGGAACAGGTGGACACATTTTTCCTGCCGTAGCCGTCGCAGACGAATTGAAAAGAAGAAACCCCGATTGCGAAATTTTATTTGTCGGCGCACAAGGAAAAATGGAAATGGAACGGGTTCCCAAAGCGGGTTACAAAATCGAAGGTTTGCCGATTCAAGGTTTGCAACGTAAAATTTCGTTTCAAAATATATTGAAAAATTTGCAATTGCTCTACAAATTGCCGCTCAGCCTTTGGAAAATGCGTCGTATTTTGACTCAATTTCAGCCTGATGTGGTCGTTGGTTTTGGCGGTTTTGCGTCCGCGCCCACGATGCGTGCGGCGGCAAAACGCGGCATTCCAACGGTTTTGCAAGAGCAAAATTCCTACGCGGGCGTGACCAATAAATTATCTGCCCAACGCGCCGCCGCTATTTGCGTGGCTTACGAAAACATGAGCCGATTTTTTCCGTCCGAAAAGATTTTAGAAACAGGAAATCCCGTGCGACAAGAAGTTTGGCAACGGAGTGAAAAAACGGCTGCATTATCGCATTTTGGTTTGTCGGATAAAAAGAAAACAATATTTGTGGTCGGCGGTTCGCTGGGCGCAAAGACTTTGAATTGGGCAATTGAAAAAAACGCTGATTGGTTGAAAAATCGGGAAGATGTGCAAGTTTTGTGGCAATGTGGACGTTTGTACGAAGCAGAATTTGCCGCGCTGACCGCCGCAAAATTGCCAAACGTAAAATTATTGACTTTTGTTGACCGCATGGATTTGGCATATTCGGCGGCAGATGTGGTCATTTCGAGGGCGGGCGCGTTGTCTATTTCGGAGTTGTGTTTGGTCGGCGTGCCTACAATTTTGGTTCCGTCGCCCAATGTTTCGGAAGACCACCAAACCAAAAATGCAATGGCTTTGGTCGAAAAAAACGCCGCCGTTTTGGTGCGCGACGTACACGCGAGCGAGGAAATGTTGCAAAAAGCAGGCGAAATATTAGACAATCCAACCTTACAACAATCGTTGAGACAACAAATATTGACGCTCGGAAAACCCAACGCCGCCAGAGACATCGCCCAAGTTGTCGAAAAAACGGCAAATTTGAGTTCTTAATTCTAAAAATAGATTTTCAATTTTTCGAGGCGTTGAAACGCCTCGCTACAAAAGTCTCCGTCCCTACGGGACTTTTCTTGTAGTTTAAATTATGAAAATCAAATGACATCTATTCAGCAATGATATAAAATATGTCCCGTAGGGACATTAATGTAGCGAGGCGTTTCAACGCCTCGAAAAAAACGCACGAAATACTGGGGGGTAGTTATTTTTTCAGAAACAAGACAAAAATGTCCGTTCTTTTGCTGAAAAATTGTAATTTTGCGTCAGAAAATCGTCGCTCGTTCTATCGCGTTTTGCAAAAAATGAGGAAAGTCCGAACAACGCAGCGCGCCACACCACTTAACTAGTGGGCAAATTGGCAACAATTTGACAGCCAGTGTCACAGAAAATTACCGCCCGACGGCTTCAAAATCGGCGGGTAAGGGTGAAAACGTGCGGTAAGAGCGCACGACGCTTGTGCGCAAGTACGAGCGGGGATAAACCTTGTGGGTTGAAATGCCATGTAAACCACACGCCCAATTTGGGCATCATTTGCGCGATGACATTGTGGAGGGTAGGCAGATAGAGCCTATCGGTGACGATAGGTCGAGATAAATGATAGAATATCGCCCAGCGATTGAAAGATACTGGGGGGTAACAGAATTCGGCTTATAGACGGCGATTTTCTTTTTTTTTACGTCTTATTTTCCTTACTTTTTTATTTCTCCGTTTTTTCTACTTTTTCCGTTTTTTCGGGGGTGTTTCCTTTCAATTTTCCGCTCATTTCTATCAACATGTCGGCGAGTTGATGCTTGTCTTGCCGACTTTGCATTTGCATGCGCTGATTGATTTGCTCTACGTGCAGGAGCAACAAATGCTCGATTTTGTCGAATCGGGCGTTCATTTCTGCTTTCAATTCTTTTTCGAGTGCTTCGATACGCTGTTTGGTAACGCCGTCTTTTGCGTCCACAAATTGTTGCATACTTTCAAAGCGTTTTTCGTAGTCAGCCATTTGCTGACCCATCAAAATATCGCGGATAACGCCAATTTCAGTTGGATTCATATTCTTATTTTCTTTGTTGCTGTCTAAAATTTTATCTTTCATTTTTAAAAAACCTTTACTCAACACTTACTTTAAATTTCTATATTTTTTCGTCGCCACAAAAGTAAATATTTTGAGGAAAAAAACAAGACATTCCAAGAAAAGAAAGTTTGCGAAGATTATTTTTAAACCTTTTTATGACAATTGACCGCCAATTTTTATTCTCCAAAATATAAAATATAAAAAACATATCAAAAATAGTACAAAAAGAATTAAAAATAAACCAAAAAAAAGTTTTGCAAGACACTAACATTTTTTAACAAAGGGTTAACATCACCGTCTGAACGGAGGCATTACTTTTGCATTATAAATTCGTCAAAAGGCAAGTGATGAATGAAAAATAATTTTATTAAAATCCTATTCTAAAAAATTAAAGTAAAGAAATTTTAAGATGAAAAAAGTATTGTTTTCGTTGGTTTTTGTAGCATCTTTGGGTGCATTGAATGCGCAAACGGCGGTTGCGCCTGCCGCAGTTGCCGATGCTTCGCAAACCGTTGCACCACAAGGCGCAGTGATGACTTTTGAACGTACAGAAATCGTTTATGGAACCATCGCGCAAGGCAGCGACCCATTACGAAAATTTAGATTTACGAACACGGGCAACGATTCGCTTCGCATTTTGAATGCACAAGGCAGTTGCGGTTGCACGGTTCCGACTTACAAAAAAGTAGCCATCGCGCCGGGCGAAACGAGCGAAGTAGAAGTTCGATACGATACCAATCGTCTTGGACCCTTCACAAAATTGGTGACTTTGACCACCAATGAAGGCACACCAACCCGCGTTTTGACCATCAAAGGCGATGTTGTAGAAGCTAAATTCTTGAACGGTGAAGCGCAAATTGCGCCCGCCAACGCACCAACAGTTGCACCAAGAAATTAATAAGAGTTAGGTAGATTGATTAAAAATAAGTTGACCGCTTGAAACGTCCCCGTTTCAGGTGGTTTTTTTTTTGTGAAAAAATTTTTGTTTTCAAAAACACCCGTTTTTCAGGTTTGTTGTTGATATTTTTTTAATCGTCCCATTCCAAAAAAACAAAAAATGCCCCCCCCAGTATAAACCGCCCAAAAACGCTTTTTTTACTACAAAATCCACCTTTTCAGCAATAGAAAAGGTGGATTTTGTAGTAAAAAGTGAAATGCTTTTTATTTTTTTATTATTTTATGATGACTAATTTTTCAAAATCACTTTCGGCACTTTCGTTAGATTTAGAATCCAGATTTTTGATTTTTACCTTGTACAAATACACGCCTCGTGCGAGGTCTGAACCAAAATCGTCTTTTCCGTCCCATTCCACATTGTTGACGCGATAGCCTTCTGAAAGCACATCTTGGTCAATCGTTTTGACCAATCTGCCCGATATAGAAAAAATTTGCACCTGTACGCGCACGTTGCGCGTCGCCAAATTGTACTCAAATTGAAAAGCCGTGCGCGTCGAAAACGGATTTGGATAATTCAAAACATGCGCCAACGCTGCTTTGCCCGATTTGGCGACCACAAATTGGGTCATTCCTTCGCCCGAATTGTTGGCAATATCCCATGCTTTTACTTTGATGGTATGCACGCCTTCCGTCATATTTTTGAGCGGATAGCGCACAATGCCCCGATTCGATTCGTTGATGACGGCTTCATAAAAATTATTGAGTGCAATGGTTTGCGTACTTTCGTCAATATTGCCTGCCAAATCATGCCCAATGGCGGTTCCCGAAATATTTATGCCATTGTCGTCCGATATTTTTGCCAATAAAACGGGGTTTTCATCGGTCATTCCGCCATACACAAAATTTTCATTGTTCATAAATACTTCTACTTTCGGCGGCTGATTGTCGGTGATGTTGGTAGAAGTTCCGCCAATAATGAAACCATCGAAATATCCGTTTGCATCTTCTGACACGCCGTCGTGGGCATAAAAACTCATTTTTCCGCTTCCAAAATCATAATTTATATCTCGTGGAACCACAAAATCAAACTTCCAACGCCCATTTCTAACGGTTGCCGCGCCTTTGAAAATGACGTTTCGTTGCAAACGATATTCTACGATTGGACTATTGCCCGATTGCCCCAACGTGCGTGCGCGAACGGCTTTGTCAAAGACGGTGACGAGCAAAGTGCCATTAAAATTTTCGAGAATACTGGGGGTGCTGTCATTTGGCGCAATCGTGCCTTCGACGGTGATTCGTTGCAATGCGCGAATGGTATCGGTGGTTTTATTATTGATTTTCGCTACGGCGACATGATATTTTGGAATCGCCAACCGCATGGTGGGGTCGCCCAAAAGGGTAAATTTTTGTCCATTTACGCCTGTTGCCGAGCCATTTTTGCCGCGTCTGAACGCTTCGCCGATGGTCAATAATTTTCCATCTTCTTTTTTAAAAACGTTTTCAAAAATTACTTTTGTCAACGTTTGATTGTTGCCCGCGCCTGCATAGACGGGTCGCGTGGTTGAAAACAAACCAATTGCACCGCCATTTGGGTTCAAAATTGCTGCTTCGCCTGCGGCAACTTCTTTCGGATTGTCGTAAGGCGCAAAGGTGCAAGTAGCGGTGATTAACAACGGCATGTGGGTTTTGTTTTGCCACGATTCGAGGTCTTCGCGCATCAAAATGCGTTCTTGCGCCAAGCCTTTCGGACCGCCGTGACCCAAATAAGCGAGCGTCAACATGCCTTGAAATTGGTTGTTGAAAAGCGCATTGTTCAAATCTGGAACGCGCACGCCGCCCGCCGAAATTTCTTTCCGATAGGCATCAACATACAATTTATCAATATTAAAAATTTTATATCTATTTTCAACAATATTTACCGAAGGTTCGGCATCGTAGAAGTGCGTGCCATTGTCTTCATCGTCTGCCATGAAAACGGTTTTGTTGCGCCAACTGCCCAACGTAACTGGGTTTGTGTCGTAATAAATGATTTTTGAAACCATTTCTTCTGCTTCTTGACTCGTTTTACAAGGCAGGCGACCGACAGAAATGTCTAAATCTCCACCATTTGACCGACCGATTCCGTTGCCTTCGTTGGGCGAAAGCAATCCAAAAAAATCATCGGCAGGGTAGGCATCAATGGAATAAGAACTTTCATCGGTTTCGTAAGCAGGCAAAAAATTAGACGCTTGTTGCAAACCAACGGGATAAATGCCGCGTGCATCGAATGTGCCATCGCCCACCAACAATAAATGTTTGAAACGCGGTGAACGCTCGTGCAACATGCGCGCAAAGTCTCGAATGGCTGCCAAATCGCCTGCGCCCGACGAAAATTCGTTGTAAATCTTCGCAACATCAACTGCTTCGCCTGTCATTTGGCTGCGTTGCCGCCGATGTGCCGCCAGTTTTTGCGCCGACGCTTCAAAATTTTTATGATAGACAAAAACGAAATCTACGTTGTCAAGGGCATGTAAATTTTGATTTTCAATTTTTCCTGCGGCAACGGGTTTCAGCAACGCAAAATCTTTTTTGAAGGCAACAAACTCGCGCAACTGTCCGCGTGTGGCGGTTGAAAAAACGGCTTCATTTCCCGAAGTTTCAAAATTTTGATTGGCGGCTCGCGTGGGCGTTGTGATGTCCCAAAAAGACCACCCCCCAGTATTTCCGCTCAAACGGAAGGTCGAAATGTCTTGATTTTGGGTTCTGAAATCTCGAAACGCCATTTGTCGGTCGCTTGGCAACGCCAATTTTCGACGATAATTGATTTGCAAAAAATCGAGCCAACCGTCGTAACCACCGCCGTTATAAGTCATGCCAATCGTCAAAGAATCGGTGGCGGATGAAAGAAACGTTTCGCTGAGGCTACCAAAATCGGCATATTGCGAATCGGTGGCATTGGGATAAGACCGCCCCGTTGAGAGCGTAAAATTTTGATTGGCAACTCGTATCGTAAAACTTGGAAATATTTCAGCAGCCGTCGCCACGTTTACCTGCAATCGAACAGGTTCGCTGGCAACCAAATTGGGCGTTTGTAAGGTATAATTTCGAGTCGGCGTTCCGTTATTGAAAATATCGCCCAACCACGTTTTGCCCGAACCCGAAGATGAATTGGTGCGATTATAATACAACAAATTATATTTGTCGTCTTCAATTCGTCCAAAATCTGAAAAAGTGGTTGTCGTATAAGTTGCGCCGTTTGCGCTTGCTTTTTCTGCTACGCGCAATCCATTTCCGCTTGAAATTTTCAAGAAATAGAAACTTTCGTTGCTGTAAATATTTTTTGGGCGATGAAATAATTGTTGCACCGAATCCCAAATTTGGACGCGGTC